>JAAXWU010000152.1 GCA_013334855.1 Chlorobaculum sp.
TTCTCAAAAGAAGTCCTCTGATGGGTCGCCAGAGGTGATAGTGCAGCCTCAATCAGCTGCATGAACAACAGCAAGTTACCAGCTTAAACTCGACCTGTTTTTGTCTGGCGGTTGGGGTCCACTTCAGTCTGAACAGCAAAATCCAGTTGTATAAAGCAGCAGCACGAGGATTCCACAGCTTTTCAAGCTACCGGACAAGGATTCTGTTTTACTGTGGAAAGCTCAACATGGCCATTACCGGTTGACGTAATTACCTGCGAGCGTTACCATTAAATATTGCGAAGAGCCAAAATCTGCATTTCCCTCAATCGTGTGTCATCGGGTTTGTTCTGTTCATTGGGAAAGCCGTCTCGGAAGGGGCACTGCATAAGCTCGACGGTAAGGCTTATGTTTTTATGTAAGCATATTTCAGCAATTATACAAGAACAAATTAGAATTCACTCATCTTCTCGCTGCATTCCAAGCAGCATTTGCCATTCTGTCCTCAACCGTCCATTTTTCTTCACCGCCCCCGCAATCCCCGGAAAAAATCCTGCAAAAGGCTCTCCGCTTTACGCTCTATGATGCCGCCATACACCTCCGACTGGTGGTTGAGGGCGGTGCAGCCGGTGATGTTGAGCACGGTTCCTGTCGCTCCAATATTTTGACCACTCGCACCGTTCGTTTGACACCCATTCTCTGCGTTGCGAATCCTCCTTGAGAAGGACGGACTAACGAAGCCTTCCGGCTTTCGGTCAACGCTCTTCATCGGCTTTTTCCCCGCCGCTTTTTTCCGCTTTTTCTTGTATACTGAATCCTGCTAACGGGTTCTCACGTCAGAATGCACAGGTTCATCGTTCATGAAGATTCTTGAATACTCCGGTCTCGACACCACCAAAACAGTATCGGGCTATCGCAAGGTGACAGAAGCACTTGCCCGCAATGACTTCCGTGCGGCGCAGGTCAAAAAACTCGCGGGGCCGAGCCAGCTCAACCTCTATCGCGCCAAGCTCAACGATGCCGACCGGCTGCTCTTCACGCTGGTGCGGCATGGCGGCGAGAGCTGCCTGCTCGTGCTGGAGATCATCTCCGGCCACGCCTACGAAAAGTCCCGTTTTCTGCGTGGGGCGACCATCGACGAGTCGAAAATTCCCGATGCCGATCCGGCGGGCGCGATTGCTGAAGCCCGGCCTTTGCGCTACCTGCATCCCGAACGAACGGTGATCCATCTGCTCGACAAGCCGGTCTCCTTCGACGATGCGCAGGAGGCGCTTTACCGGCAAAAGCCGCCGCTGATCATCGTCGGCTCGGCGGGCAGCGGCAAAACCGCCCTGACGCTCGAAAAGCTCAAGCACGCCGAAGGGGAAGCGCTCTACGTCACCCTGTCGGCATTTCTGGCCGAAACCGCCCGTAACCTCTATTATTCCAACGGCTTCGAGCACAGCGGCCAGGAGGCGACCTTTCTTTCGTATCGGGAGTTTGTTGAAACCATCCGCGTTCCGGCGGGTCAGGAGGCGAGCTGGAAGCACTTTTCAGCCTGGTTCTCCAGAGTACGCAATGCCTTCAAAGAGCTCGATCCGCATCAGGCGTTCGAGGAGATTCGCGGCGTCATCACCGCCGACGCGAGCGGCGTCCTGAGCGCCGAAGCCTACGAACAGCTCGGCATCCGGCAGTCGATCTTCACCGGCAGCGAGCGAAAAGCGCTCTACGCGCTGTTTGAAAAGTACCGCCAGTGGCTGGCGACGGAGCGGCTCTACGATCTGAACCTGATCGCCCACGAGCGGATGGCGATGGCCGCGCCCCGCTACGACTTCATCGTCATCGACGAGGTGCAGGATCTGACCTCCATCCAGCTCGCGCTCGTTCTGAAAACGCTCGAAAAGCCGGGCCATTTCATCCTCTGCGGCGACTCCAACCAGATCGTCCACCCAAATTTCTTCTCCTGGAGCCAGGTCAAGAGCCTCTTCTGGAACGATCCCAAACTTGCCGACCTCCAGAAGCTGAACATTCTGACCGCCAATTTCCGAAACGGCACCGAGACCACGCGGCTGGCCAACCGGCTGCTGAAAATCAAGCAGCTCCGCTTCGGCTCGATTGACCGTGAGAGCAATTATCTGGTCGATCCGGTCGGCGACGAGAACGGACAGGTGACGCTCATGAAAAACAGCGACGGCGTCATCCGCGAAATCAACGGCAAAACGAAGCACTCGACCCGCTTCGCCGTGCTGGTCATGCGCGACGAGGACAAGGCGGCGGCGCGGAAAGCGTTTTCGACGCCGCTGCTCTTTTCGATCCACGAAGCGAAAGGACTTGAATACGACAACATCGTGCTCTTCGGACTGGTCTCCGGCAACCGCAGCGAATTCACGGAGATCGTCTCCGGCGTTGACATGGAGGAGGTGCGCTCCGAAGCTGGCCTCGACTATCGCCGGGCGAAAGACAAGAGCGACAAATCGCTTGAAATCTACAAGTTCTTCGTCAACTCGCTCTACGTGGCGATCACGCGAGCGGTGAAGAACCTCTATATCATCGAGTCGGATACCGGCCACCGGCTCTTTGACATGCTCGATCTGTCGGTTGCCAGCAAGGTGACGGTGAAAGAGGAGCGCTCCTCGGTCGAAGAGTGGCATAAAGAGGCGCGAAAGCTGGAGTTACAGGGCAAGCAGGAGCAGGCCGACGCCATCAGGAAAACCATGCTCCGCCAGACTCCCCCGCCGTGGCAGGTCATCGACGAGCCTGCGCTTCGGGAGCTGCTGGGCAAGGTCTTCATCAAAAAACTGCCCGGCAACAAGTTCCGGCAGCAACTGTATGAATATACGCTCTGCCATGACGAGCCGGTGCTGGCAGGCTGCCTTGTAACCGAAGGCGACTATGAGCCTGCGATACAGTTCAACGCCCAGCTCGACAGCCTTGGCCGGAAAAGCTACTTGCAGTATTTCGGCCAGAACGTAAAAAGCGTGATGAAGCAGTGCCAGCAGCACGGCCTCGACCACCGCCTGCCCATGAACCAGACGCCGCTCATGACCGCGGCGGCAGCGGGTAATATCGCCCTCGTCGAAACGCTCCTCGATGCGGGCGCAAATCCCGCCAAAACCGACCACTACGGCTACACGCCCCTGCACTGGGCGATGCGACGAGCGTTTCGCGATCCAAAGTTCGCCGCTGAAGCCTTCGGCGCGCTCTACGAATTGCTGGCTCCGGCATCGGTGGATGTCATGACCGAGGAGCGCCTGGTCAGAATCGACCGCCATCTGTCGGAATACTTCATTTTCCAGACCCTCTGGGTGCTCTTCAAACTACGCTTCACCCATTACCTTGAACGGCCCGTTCCGGCCTTCGATACCAAAACGATTCTGGACGCCTGGCAACATATGCCGACGAATGTCGTGCGACCTGAGCGCAATCACCGGCAATTTCTCAGCGGAGTGCTTGCCCGCAACGAAGTGTCGCGGGACTACGCCTACAATCGCTCGCTCTTCCTGCGCGTTGCCCAGGGGTGGTACCAGTTCAACCCCAAACTCGCCGTGCGAAACGTGAACACCAGTGAAATAAATGAGTGGATGCCGCTCTTTCAGGCGCTGAACCTGCCGCTCATCTACGAATTCTCGCACGAACGCCGAGAGGAGCCGATAAGCTGGTGCTTCGAGAAGAGCGGGCTGGCAAAGCCGGAACGGCTGATTCCTTCCAGAGCCACAAAAGTAATGCCACCACAACGCCCGGATGCAGTCAGGAAAATTGAGAGGGTTGAACCGGACTACAGTACCGCAAAGATAGAGAGCTTGTTGCAACAGCTCAGGGAAAAACAAAGGCTCCTCGCGCAGCGTCAAAGCGAACTGCACGACGAGAAAAAGCCTCTTGCGAAAAAGCCAGCGAAAGAGAAAAAAGAAGCAAAGCCAAAACCAAAACCGCCAGCCACTCCGCCAAACCAGTTGGGTCTGGATTTGTGAACGATGTCAACCCGATCCTCTCTGTCACCATCAGCAACGCCGTCAAGAAGGCAGGCATCGAAAGCCTCGACACCGTCACCGCCCCCACCTCCGGCAGCGGCCCGGCCCAGGACATCGTCTCCTACCTAGCCAGCTCGCTGAGGAATATTATTATGGATAGCGGTGGATAGCGGGAAGGAGTCGGTGGGAATGATGAATGCTGAATTGAAAAAGAGACAATATTCAGTGGAGAAATGCGCAATTAATGCGGTGGAAGTGAACGAGATCGAGCGGTTTGTGAATCAGGGATTCATGGATTGAACGCTCAGGTTCAGCGGTTGGCCTGAAGCAAAACGAAAGGCCAATCCGCGTGGGGTTCTTCGCAGAATTTCGTGGAAAGAAGGTGAATAACAGGTAACTTGGCGTAATTGTAAACCTTGTCGAACCTTCTCGCTGAAATCTCCCATGCAGAGTCTGTCACACCACTACCACCAACTCATA
>JAAXWU010000153.1 GCA_013334855.1 Chlorobaculum sp.
TCTGCCGGATCGTATTCATAGCCGCAGGGAACGCAAACCCATTTCTGCATAACTCTATCTCCTCGATTTGGTTGTGTTTAAGGATTACATACGGTTCGTCGAATGACGACCGACGAGTCCGGGTGGAGCGCCGATCGACATGCAACTAAAGCCGGTGGCGGGATAAAAAGTTCATTGCCTGAAGTCGCGAAGAGTGTATCCTCGATGCAAGTCCTTCCGATCCGGGATTATCAGTAGCGGGCGGCAATCTCTTCCACGCCATCTTTTTCACTGACCTGCCAATAAACCTCATCCGACAACCTTTGCGATGCTATCTCTGAAACGGACACTGGGTGCATGGATGCTCATCATCATGGCCGAATCGGTGAGCGGCGCGTTCAGGCGGCTCGCGTTGGCGAGCTGGCGGCGCATCAGCTTGGCGTTGCCGTCGGCTGCGGGATCATCTTCCTGGTGGCATGGTTATTCTCTGGTCGCCTCGTTTCTGTATCATGGCGTCGCGATCTCCTTGCCGGTCTCGTCTGGGTTGCGCTGACCGTGGCGTTTGAAGTCACTCTCGGCCTCTTGATGGGCTTCTCCGCCGGTCGCATTCCCGCCGATTACGATCTGCCGAGAGGCGGCCTGATGGGACTCGGCTTGCTCTTCATGCTCTTTGCGCCTCTCATGGTGGCGAGGCTCAGGAGAACGCTACGCCAGGGAGGTGGAGGCTTCGAGCAGCGCTGAGGCGATCTTCATCGGCGCGTCGCATCCAGAATCGGCTCACACCCAGCCGCGCAGCTTCATCGCCTCCGCAACCCGGCGGATGGCCACGATCATGGCTGCCGTGCGGTTATCGACGCGGTATTGCACGGCGGCCTGATGCACTGTTTTGATCGCGGCGCTCATCTTTTTTTCGAGCTGGCGATGCACGGCCTCCTCCTCCCAGTACCATCCGCTGCTGTTCTGCACCATCTCGAAGTAGGAGACGGTCACGCCTCCTGCGTTGCAGAGCAGGTCGGGGATGAGATAGATGCCCCGCTCGTGGAGCACTTTGTCGGCATCGGGGGTGGTCGGGCCGTTGGCCAGTTCGGCGACGATGGTTGCCTTGATGTGCTTGGCGTTGCGGCACGATATTTCATCTTCGAGCGCTGCCGGGATGAGCACGGCGACATCGAGTTCGAGCAGATCGCCGTTGGTCAGCGGCGTCGAGCCGGGAAATTCTGCGACCGAGCCGGTTTGCCGCTTGTGCTCCATGAGCGCCTGATGATCGAATCCATCCGGATTGTGGATGCCTCCCTTCGAGTCGGAGACGGCCACCACCTTCATGCCGAGCAGCTCGACGGCGAGCTTGTGGGCGAACGATCCGGCGTTGCCGTAACCGTTGATGGCGGCGGTATTTCCGCGCAACTCGACGCCGAGCATCCTGGCGGCTTCGCGGATGCAGATGATGCCGCCCCGCGCCGTGGCGTCACCGCGCCGCGCCGATCCGCCGAGGGCCAGCGGCTTGCCGGTGATGACGCCGAAATCGTTGTGCCCCTGCATGAACGAATATTCGTCGGCCATCCAGGCCATGATCTGCGGGGTGGTGTAGACGTCGGGCGCGGGCACATCCTTTTCGAGACCGAGCAGGCGACCGACCTGACGGATGTAGCTTCTCGACAGCCGTTCGAGTTCGCCGGGCGACATCGCTTTGGGATTGCAGATCACGCCCCCCTTCGCGCCGCCGAGCGGAATGTCGAGCACGGCGGTTTTCCAGGTCATCCACGCCGCCAGCGCCCGTACCGTGTCGATGGTCTCGTCGGGATGGAAGCGGATCCCCCCCTTGTTCGGGCCTCGCGCATCATTATACTGCACCCGGAAGCCGTGAAATGCGCGTACCGAACCGTCGTCCATCTTGACCGGAATGGTGACGTGCATCTCGCGCATCGGCCAGCGCAGCAGTTCGAGTATGTCGGGATCGAGACCGATCACCTCAGCGGCGTCGTCGAGCTGCCGCTTGGCGATGGTGAAGGGGTTCTCCTTGATCACTTCGGATTTCAGACAATCGCCAAGCACAAAAGGCTCTTGCGTCGGCGCGGCTGGCTGGGGACGATCGTTCGATGGCTGCATGAGGGGAGTGTTCGAGGAGTTGACAAAAGCTCGTGATTCGGAACTACGTTTGCTCAATGATGTATCGGTGACGGCGAGTGACATGCCGGGCAGTGGCCTCCGGCGTCGAAACGCTCGATCCGGCAGCCTCTGAAGGGCGTCGCTGTTCTCTTGACCAGCTTCGCGCCGCATTGCAGGCACATGGTGTCGTTATGTGCGCTTCCCGCATAGACATAATATAATCCGGCTTTTCGTCCGATCTCCCATGCCATTTCAATCGCCTGAGACGAAGTCGGCGGCGTATCCTCCATTTTCCATGAAATCTCCGGCCAGAAAGGAGTGAGATGCCAGGGCGTTTCGGCTCCGAGATCACGCACAATGAAGCGGGCGAGCCGTTCGAGCATGGCCGGATCGTCCGAATGACCGGGAATGAGGAGCGTCGTGATTTCGAGATGGATGCCGTTTCGGCGAATCTGCCGCAGGCTGTCGAGCACGGGATCGAGCCTCGCCCCGCACATGCGCCGGTAAAAGGCGTCGTCCATCGATTTGAGATCGATGTTGATCGCGTCGAGCCATGGCCGGATGGAGTCAAGGCAGATTTTCGACAGGTAGCCGTTGCTTACCCAGATGTTCCTGAGGCCCGCCTGCCGCGCAAGCTGCATGATGTCGAGCGCATATTCTGCGAAAATTGTCGGCTCGGTGTAGGTGCAGGAGATTGAGGCGCATCCGGCGAGCTGCGCGTTCCGGACGATCTCCTCTGGCTTGTTCAGCGGAATCGAATCGTCCGGCATCGTCTGGCTGATCTGCCAGTTTTGGCAGTTGGCGCATCTGAAGTTGCAGCCGGGCGCGCCGAACGACCAGGTCATGGTTCCCGTCATGAAGTGGCAGAGCGGCTTTTTCTCGACCGGATCGGCAGCCTGCGCGACTGCCTTTCCATAGGTGAGGGTGAACAGGTTGCCGCCAACGTTCCGCCGCACCCGGCAGATGCCGCTGCCGCCGGGCCGGATGCGGCAGTAGTGACGGCAGAGGTCGCACTGAAGCACTCCGTCAGGAGCGGCATGATAGAAGTTTGCTTCGCGCATGGCGGTTCACTCTCCTGAGTCGTGTCGGTAAGCCGGTTTGCCGGGCATGTTCCGATAATATTACTCCGGCAACAAGAACTCGCAATCGCTGCCGTTGAAAGATTTTGGGCTAAAGCCCTGATTTATTTTGTTTTATCCACATACCCCGGACTGAAGTCCGGGGCAATTGTTTACGATTTTTAATGGCCGGAGCAATAATCGCTACAGGGTGATCGTTCCCCGGTAAACCACCTTGGCCGGGCCTTCGAGATAAATTTCATCCATCGCGTCGTTGAATCCCACCATCAGCGTTTCGCCGCTTCTGACCGTCACTTTGACCGGCGAGGAGTTGATTTTGCCGAGCCGGAAGCTCATCAGGGCAGCCGCCACCGTACCGGTGCCGCAGGCGAGGGTCTCATCCTCGACGCCGCGTTCGAAGGTTCTGATGCTGAGCGCGTCCGGCGCGGTGACTTCGAGGAAATTAACGTTCGTGCCCTCCGGGAAAAGATCTTTCCGGTGACGTATCGCGCTGCCTTCAGAAAACACGTCGAGCTTTTCGAGGTTATTGGCGTAAACGATAGCGTGTGGCGAGCCTGTATTGACGTAATGGCAGCTCCACGCGCCCACCTCAAAGCTGTCGCGGAAATCCGACGGTGGCAGCATATGCAGCCTTACGGACTCATCTCCGGTCACTTCAGCTTC
Organism: Chlorobaculum sp.; assembly: GCA_013334855.1. GTDB lineage: Bacteria > Bacteroidota > Chlorobiia > Chlorobiales > Chlorobiaceae > Chlorobaculum. The sequence continues at coordinate 3,828 of JAAXWU010000153.1, forward strand.
ATACCGGTCCGTACCGGCCTCGAAGGCGTAGCGCGGGCCAGCCGGACGGATGCCGATCAGCCAGGCGAAGAAGACGGCGCAACGCCCGCCATTGCCGCACATCGAGCCGGGAAATCCGTCGGCATTGTGGTAATTCATTCTGAAATCGGTAGTTTCAGAGGCTTCGACGAGGATCAGGCCGTCAGCGCCGATACCTGTTCTTCGGGTGCACATGGCTCTGACCTGTTCATGGTTGAGGTTGTAAAGCCCCTCACGGTTGTCGATGACGATAAAGTCATTGCCGGCCCCCGACATCTTGGTGAAATCGATCTGCATGGTATGAAAGTTAGTTTGCAGTAAAATATTGTGGTTATGAAAAGCGTTGAGCTGGTCGAAAAAAGTCAGCCTGGTTTGCCCTCCATCCGACTCCGTTCCCGGAGACGAGGGGCAAAAAACTTTATTATTAAATAAATTTTCTTATTTTATTTGCTACTGTTGCAGGGTAGTTTTTTCTTTGAGCCAGACTGCAAAAATGTTTTTTCCGGGAATTTCTCCATGTCCCGATAGATGCTGTACCCTTATCGTGATGTCGCGATGGC
>JAAXWU010000154.1 GCA_013334855.1 Chlorobaculum sp.
TCATGAGCGACCGCCAATCTCATTCCCGGGATGAAAACGCCCGGGAGTGGTTCGAAGAGTGGTTCGACCATCCCCTCTATCTCAAAGTATATCATCACCGCGACGCCGAAGAAGCTGACCGCTGCGTACGCACGATTCTCGCGCTGACCGGCATCGATCCGGCGAGACAGCCCGCGCCCTCCGTGCTCGACGTCGCCTGCGGCGCTGGCCGTCATGCGCACGCCTTCGCCCGTGCGGGACTCAGCGTGACCGCCAACGACCTCTCCCCCTTCCTGCTCGACCGCGCCAGGCAGCAGGCGATGGACGAAGGACTCGACATCGAGTTCACGCTTCAGGATATGCGTGCGATCCGCTTCGACCGCCAGTTTGACCTTGTCGCGCAGCTCTTTTCAAGCTTCGGCTATTTCGAGACCGCCGATGAAGATCGCAGCGTCATCGCATCCGTCGCCGCCCTGCTCAAGCCCGATGGCTGGTACGTGCTCGACCTGATCAATCCCGAACAGCTCAAGCGCAACTTCGCGCCACGCACTGAACGCAACGCCGGAACCCTCTCGATCATCGAGGAGCGCACCCTCACCGAACGCCATGTTTCAAAGCGGATCACCCTGCAAGAGGAGAATGGAACGGAGTTTTCGTTTACCGAATCGGTGAGGCTCTATTCGCGAGAAGAAGCTGTCGCGCTTCTCGAATCGGGCGGATTGTACGTCGAGCGAGTGATCGGCGATTACGATGGCAATGCGTTCGACATCGCCACCTCGCCGAGAATGATGCTGCTCTGCCGCCTCTCAGCTTCGCGTTCCTGAGCCAAAGCTCTTTCCCCTCCAGATCGAAATCGCCATCGCAATCGGTTTTCTCGTGAGTGTTCGATTGAGATTCTCAGCCTCCCCTCACGTCAGCATACGGCGCTCGCGGTAAAATTCGAAGGTGCGCCGGATGCTCTCTTCGAAGGGTTCGTAGCGCATCCCCAGTTCGCGCTGCGCTTTCGAGGAATCGAAATAGAGAAACCGCGACGCCACGTTGAACATGGTCATGTTGAAGAGCTTTGAAATCTTGTGCCGCTCTTTGCTGAATGTGCTGAACTTGAGGAAAAAACTGATCACGTGCGCCCCCCACATCGGCATCGGCAGCGCTCGCTGATGAACGCCCGTCACCTGCATGATCGTTTGCGTGAGATCCCTGTACGACACATTGTCGCCACCGACGATGTAGCGCTCGCCCTTCCGCCCCTTCTTCATGGCGGTGACAAGGCAATCGACCACGATCTCCACATCCACCACGCAGATCCCGCCCATCGGGTAGAAGGGCATCTTGCGTTTGTAAACGTCCTTGATGATGCGTCCGGCGTTGAAATTGATGTCCCCCGCGCCGAATACGAACGCCGGCACCACGATCACGCAGTCCATCCCTTTGCGCACCTCGGCGGCCACGAGCTTCTCAGCGGCGTGTTTGGTGCGGGCATATTCGAGATCGATCATGTCGAAATTCCACGGACTCTCTTCGTCGAACTTACGGTTCGGCCCGCTGATCCCCACAGCCGTGATAGAGCTGACGTGCACCACCCGCCTGACCCCGGCCTTTCGGCACGCCTCCAGCACGTGGCTGGTGCCATCGACGTTGATTCGCTGAAGCAGGGGATTTTTGCGGTCGCCCATGTAGGTGATGCCCGCGCAGTGGTAGACCTCTTCAGCCCCTTCGAAAGCGCTGAAAAGCGAAGAGAGATCGGTCACATCGCCGTAAACCAGAGTGATGCGGTCAAGGCACTCCTGGAGAGGAGCTAAATCGGAGCTGGCCCTGACAAGCGCATGAACATTTTCTCCGTTTGCGGCAAGTCTGTTGACAAGACGGGACCCGATGAATCCTGTGCCTCCGGTTACGACTATTTTCTTTGTCACAAATGCTGTATGGTATTGAAGAACTGGCGGCTCGCCCGAAGATGCGCACTCTCTAGGGCAAAGCCTATAAAAATAATGGGTTACTCCTGAACCTCGATCTTGCCGTCCAGAATATCCTTGCGGATCGATTCGATGCGCTCGTGCACCGTCTGGTCGATCAGCTTGTCATTGCCGCTGTTCCAGACATAATCGGTATAGCGGCCTTCGAGACCGAATACCCGCTGTTTGCCGCCCTGGAACTGCCCTTTCATGGCATCCTCGACCGTGGTGAAGACCGCCTTGTCAACCGCCTTGGTCATGCTGGTCAGCACGAATCCCGGCGCGAGGTGGGACTGATCCATATCGGTGCAGATCACGAGTTTTTTCGTCTCCCTCGCGGCCTCGATGACCCCCATGCCGCTCGCGCCGGATGCCTGATAGATGATGTCCGCGCCTTTGCTGTACTGGCCGAGCGCCAGCTCCTTGCCTTTGGCAGGATCGTTGAAGGCGCTGCCGGTCATGCCGATAAAGTTGGTGATGACCTTGATGTCGGGCTTGACAAACTTTGCGCCTTCGCTAAAGCCGCTCTCGAATTTCCTGATGATATTGGAATCCATGCCGCCGATGAAGCCGATGGTGCCGGTTTTCGATTCAAGCGCCGCGATGGCTCCGGCCAGGAACGATCCTTTTTTCTCCTCGAAGACGATGCCGGAGAGATTCGCCGGAATCTCGGCTCCCGGCTGCGGATTGTAGTCGATGCAGGCGAACTTCTTGTCGGGGAATTCACGTGCGATGGACGTGATGTCATCGGTGAAGAGCAGACCGACGCCGATGATCAGCTTCACGTCGGGATCGGCGGCCATCTGCCTCAAAGCCGCCTCGCGGTCGGCCCCCTCGCCCGACGGCTCGATGTAGTCGAACTGAATGCCGAGCTTCTCTTTGGCCTGTTCGAGGCCGTTGTATGCCGAATCGTTGAACGACTTGTCACCCCGCCCGCCAACGTCGAAAACCAGTCCGACCTTGTAAGCTCCTGCTTTGCTTTCAGTTACCGGTTTTTTCCCGGAGCATCCCGTGATGAGCAGCATGAACATCGTCAGAATGGACGACAGCCTGAGCATGGATGGGGTAAATTTCCGGTAAGTCATGACTGTAGCGGGGGTTGATTCGTCAAAAATTTGTGGCCTAATATAATAAAAAAGGCGGCGTTTTCAGAAACGGATGTGTACGAGCTGCTTGCCCCCCTCTGCCGAGACGTCATTGTTCAACGGAGTGGATTTTCTATACTTGAAAATGATGAAATAATACCGCGATCAACAGCCAAACCGGTCAGCCATGAATCGATCCTGCAAATCGTCAGCAGACGCACGTCATCGGCAGCGCATCCTTATGCCACGTTTCCGGGTGGCTCTGGTGGCGCATCGCGACCACTCCTTCGTGCGATCTCGCCGAAATTCGCAGCTCCGGCAAGCTCCGCGTGCTGCTCACCCACGACCCGATCACGTTCATCCTTGCCTCGTAAAACGTCAGGCGAGAGCCGCTTGCGTGACGCGCATCGGCTGGCGTCGACGTACGGTGCGAAGCCGGATGTCAGTGAAGACAATGAGGAGAGACACATTTGGATGCTGCAACGGCAAAGTCGCCGTCCTCTACACCCGAAATATCATCGAGGGCTTCGAGCTTTACCGGGCGGTCATCCCGAAATGAGAGACGCCAATCGTTTTCATCTGAAACAGAGCGTATGGCGCGATTTCCTGTAGTAGAACTGACAACCGAACAGAGATGTGACTGTATCATGACGTAGCGTCCCGACTTTAATACGGTCATGCCTTAGACAAGAACAAAAAATCTTTAAACACCAGCAGTGCGTATATATAAATCTTTACTCGACTCGAATCCGTAACTCTATGCAAAAAGAGAAGTTTGACACAAAATGACTTTTTTTGCTATTTTTATTGAATTTATTCTGTAATTTTTAAAAATACAATCACTTTTGTTAGATTTACGACTAATAACACCATACAACGCACATATACAAACCACTACCCCATGGCTATGTCATTTGAAAATTATGACTTCTCGCTGTTCATGCATTTTCCACATCCGGTGTTCCTGATCACCCCGGATGGCACGATTCTTGAAGCCAATCAGTTTTTTGTCAACAGATTTTCTTCAACTGACGTAGAAATCCGGGGCAAAAACGTATTTGAGCTGATTTCAAGCGCGTTTCATGACCCTGAACTTGCCGCCAAAAGAAAGGCCATGGCGGATACCGTTGTTTCAACCGGGCAGCATCTGATTTTCTGTGATGAACATGTTGATGGCATGATATACAGAAATTCCGTGTACCCGGTCAAATCTCCTGATGGTACGGTCACCTGCCTGCTGATTATTGTCCATGACGTCACCGAGCAAGTCGAGGCAGAGCGGCAGGCCCGGCATACCGAACATATCTTCAAAGCGCTTTTTGACGCCGTACCCGGCTCTGTTT
>JAAXWU010000155.1 GCA_013334855.1 Chlorobaculum sp.
AGAAAGAACTCGAACACCCGATTCCAGTCATCTTCAACCTCTCATCATGGGCATTGCAACGTCCGCCGATTGCCGACTGGCTGGTCGATGAACTCCGCAAGCGATACGATGTACCGGAAAAAATCGCTCGATTCTGGATCGAGAACGAAACAATATTGCCGCTGCTCGACGGCCTCGACGAGGTAGCAAAAGAGCATCGCAACGCCTGCGTCGAAGCAATCAACGCTTATCGTGAAAACAACGGACTGCTGCCCATAGCCATTTGCAGCCGCATTGCCGACTACGAGACACTCACCACAAAGCTCCACCTGCAACACGCCGTCACTGTTCAGCCATTGACGCCCGAACAGGTTGATCGCTATCTCGCTGAAGCTGGCGATTCACTTGAACCGGTTCGTAAACTGGTCAAGGAAGACGAAACGCTCATGGAGCTTCTCGACAATCCCCTGATGCTCAGCATCATGCAGCTCGCATTTTGGAATAATGCCGATGCAGCGACAACGCTTGAAAACGGAAGCATCGAGAAACGGCGCAACAAGCTGTTCGATACGTACATTGCGACCATGTTCAAACGGCGTAATAGTTCATCTCAATATCAACCGGAACAAACGAGGCAATGGCTTACCAGTGTTGCCAAATCCATGATAAAACGAGGACAGACGGTATTCTATATTGAGCAAATTCAGCCGAACCTGTTGCAAAACAAGCACCAGAAGATGTTCACGTTTTTATGTTTTATTATATCGATTCTACTGGTCGGTCTGGTCGGCGGGTTGACCAATAGACTGCTCTTCGGACTGACTGGAGGACTGCTCTTTGGGTTATATGATTGGATGGTCAGATGGCTGCGCGGCAATAATATTTTACTCGCTGAAGGTACTCTTGAGCTATCGCAATTGATGAATAACGATAAACTAAATAGAAGACTTGGCACAGGGCTAAACGCTGGGCTAAGTATCGGACTGGGTACCTTGCTGGGTGCTAGTCTTAGCGCTGGGCTGAGTACCGGTCTGCAACTTGGGCTTATCATCGGATTAAACGTCTGGCTAGGCTCAGGTCTGGTCGCTTGGCTAACAGATGAAGAAAGTACCCTTTTTCATAGAATCAGTGAACATAACACACCAAACGAAGGTGTTCACCGTTCTCTAAACAAAGCAATTTTTTTTGTTTTCCTTCTCGGCGGCTTTAGTGTGCTTGTTTTTGGCCTTATCTTCGTCACTTTCGATGCATTGAACGAGGGATTGTTTCTCGGGCTATTTGTCGGGTTATTGGCAGGAATGGAACTCGGCGGCTACGCTGTCATCCAGCACTATGTCCTGCGCTTGCTGCTCTGGCGCGAGGGCTTCGCGCCGTTGCGTTATGTGCATTTTCTCGACCATGCCGCTGACCTGCTCTTTCTTCGCAAGGTCGGTGGCGGGTACATCTTCGTGCACCGCATGATCATGGAGCACTTCGCGGCTATGGAGGACACAGAACCCGCCGCTTGACCTCCCGCCATCCCACCATTCGCCCTCCTCCACGGCCTCCTCCTCCGCGAATTTTCTTCCGTTCCGCGCACCCCGTTTCAAGGCAAAATGGCGTTTTCACTATACGTTATCAAAAAAAACAAGTATAATGACATAGTTGTAGTGTCTATCCCTCCTCTATTTGTAAAACACTTCGTTTGTCATGCATAACGACCAGTTTGACAACGCCGAGGAACGGCAAGGAGTATCGCCGGAAAGCAATGAGGTGAGTATGGCTGGAACGTCGCAGGGCGAAGCGCTTTGCATGACGCTGTTCGGCAACCATCCGGCAGTGATGCTGCTGGTCGATGCCGGAACGGGGGCCATCATCCATGCCAATGCGTCGGCAGCGAAGTTCTACGGATGGACCGCCGAGCGGCTCCGCTCGATGAACATCCGCGAGATCGATACCTCGTCACGCGCTCATGCTGGCGAGTGGCTGAAGGAGCTGGCGGCGCAGGGACAAGGCCGCTCGGTCTCGATGCACCGCAGGGCGGACGGCGCGTACCGCGAGGTGGAGGTGAGCTGCGGCTCGATCCCGCTGGAAGATAAAACCGCGCTTCTCTTCATTGTGCAGGACGACAGCGAGCGCCAGCACTTCCAGGCGTTGACGGCGTTCCGGCTTCGGCTGCTCGAAATGGCTGACAACGTCACGACCGAAGAGCTGCTCATCTTCACGCTCGACGAGGCAGAACGACTGACCGGCAGCAAGCTCGGATTTTTCAATCTCGTCACGAACGAGCAGACGCTGCTGCGCCACGCCTGTTCGAGCAACGCAAAAACGGATAGCTGCGGACACGCAAAGCATCCCACGGTGATCGATTTCGGCGTCTCGGCGGATGTCATCCGCGAAAAGAGAGCCGTCATCCACAACGATCACGCCACGCTCAGGCACTGCAACTGCAAATTCGCGCCGCACCACAAGGCCAAACGCGAGCTGATCGTGCCGATCATCCGCAACAACAAGGTGATGGCGACGCTCGAAATCGGCAACAAACCGGTCGATTACGAAGAGAACGACATCCGGCTGGTGAGTATGGTGACCGGCGTTGCCTGGGACATCATCGCCAAAAAATACGCCGAAGAGTCGGAGCGGAAGATGCAGGAGGCGATGCAGCATACCCAGAAAATGGAGCTGATCGGGCGGCTGGCGGGCGGCATCGCGCACGACATCAACAATGTGCTCACGGCCATTCTCGGACATGCCGAAATCGTCATCGACGACATGAACGAGGGCAATCCCTATGCGGACAACCTTCAGAACATCCGCGACTCGACCTTGCGTGCGGCCAATCTGATCCAGCATCTGCTCGCTTTCGCCCGCAAGCAGACCATCCAGCCTGAGGTGCTGCATCTCGATGCGGCGCTCGATGAAGAAATGCCGATGCTGCAAGAGCTGACCGGCGAATCAGTGCAGTTCAGGTGGAGTCCCGGCGCACGCGAAGCGCGGATTTTCTTCGACCCTTCCCAGCTCGACCAGATCATGACGAACCTTTGCGCCAACGCACGCGACGCCATTACCGGCAAGGGTTCCGTGACGATTGAAACCTCGACCATCGAAGTAGACTCTTCCGACTGCTTTGGGGGACACCCCTGCCAGACGCCGGGCAGCTTTGTCGTGATTTCGGTGACCGACACGGGTACCGGCATCGATACGAGCGTGCTGCCGCACATCTTCGAGCCATTTTACACCACCAAGGAGGTCGGCAAAGGCACCGGACTCGGGCTTTCGACCGTCTATGGCATCGTCAGGCAGAACAAGGGTTTTCTCCAATGCGAAAGCGCTCCGGGCCAGGGCTCGCGTTTCACGGTCTATCTGCCTCTGCACGACGCCGACGAGGGAGAGTCAGGCCGGAAGTCGGGTGAGCTTGCCGGTATCGATGACAGACCAAAATCGATACTCCTCGTCGATGACAATCCGGCCATCGTACAGGTCATCAAATCCCTGCTCGAAAAAAGCGGGTATGAGGTGCTCTCGGCAACGACGCCGCGCGAAGCCCTCGAAATCGCCATGGAACCCGGGTGTTTGATCGATCTCTTGCTGACCGATATGGTCATGCCGGAGATCAACGGAAAGGAGCTTTCGGAAAAGCTGCTCGCCATAAGCCCCGACCTGAAAACGCTCTTCATGTCTGGCTACACCATCGACATGACCGCACTGGACGGAACGGCTGAGCATGAGACGCGCTTCATCCGCAAGCCTTTCAGGATCAGCGAACTGACCGACGCCATCCGCGCCATTCTCGCCTGAGAGGGAGAGGGCAAATCAGTCGGATCGGTCCGGGAGGCAACATTATTATTACTCCGGCAACAATAAATCGCAAAAGCTGACACAGTAAGAATTTGGGCTAAAGCCCTGATTTATTATGCTTTATCCGGATACCCCGGACTGAAGTCCGGGGCAATTGTTTAAGAGTTTTAATGGCCGGAGCAATAACGAGTGCGATTGAAAAAGATACAACGCCAAAAGCCCCGGATTTCCGGGGCTTTTGCATTGTCGTGGACAATCGGGGGGATCAGTACATGCCACCCATGCCGCCCATGCCGCCCGGAGGCATTGCGGGCATGTCGGCCTTCTCTTCCTTGATGTCGGTGATGGCAGCTTCCGTGGTGAGCAGGATGCTGGCGACCGAAGCGGCGTTCTCGAGAGCGCTGCGGGTCACTTTGGTCGGATCGACCACGCCAGCCTCGACGAGGTTCTCGTACACTTCGGTGCGGGCGTTGAAGCCGTAGTCACCTTCAGCGTTCTTCACCTTTTCGAGAACGACGGCGCCGTCGGTCGTGCCGGTGTTGGCCACGATCTGGCGGAGCGGCTCTTCAAGCGCACGGCG
>JAAXWU010000156.1 GCA_013334855.1 Chlorobaculum sp.
GCCCCGCCTTGACCACTCCGGCTACGTCGGCGTTCAGGCTCTCCGGGAAAAACGCCTTCGGCACGCCAACGCGCAGCCCTTCGAGCTGGAGATGATCCATCGTCATGCCGTACTCCGGCACTTCGTGATGCGACGAGGTTGCGTCATGCTCGTCCTTCCCGGCGATGACGCCGAGTACGAGCGCCGCGTCGTCGCAGTTGGCGGCGAGCAGGCCGATCTGGTCGAAGGAGGAGGCGAAGGCCACGAGGCCGTAACGCGAGATGCGGCCATAGGTTGGCTTGAGGCCGACGATGTTGCAGAAGCCCGCGGGCTGGCGAACCGAGCCGCCGGTGTCGGAGCCGAGCGCCACCATGGCCAGATTGTTGGCCACCGCCGCCGCCGAGCCGCCGGAGCTGCCGCCGGGTACGCGGGTTTTGTCGAAGGGATTCGGCACCGGGCCGATGGCCGAGTTCTCGTTGGAGCTTCCCATCGCGAACTCGTCCATGTTGGTGCGTCCGACGAAAATGGCATCCTCGGCCAGCATCCGCTCGATCACCGTGGCGTCGTAGACGCTCTCGTATCCCTGGAGAATCTTCGAGGCGCAGCCGAGCGGCGCGCCCTTCATCGAGATGTTGTCCTTGATGGCGATCGGCATTCCGAAGAGCACGCCGGGCGCTTCGCCGCGCTGAAGCTTCGCGTCAAGCTCGCGGGCGCGAGCCATCGCCACGTCATGAAACACGGCGGTGAAAATATTGTCGTCGCGATGCGTATCGATACGCTGTAAATAATCTGAAATTACCTGCTCGCAAGTGAACTCACGTGAAAGCAGTCTGGACCTGAGGTCCTGATAACCATGAAACTGCACGTCTGATCGGCTGAATTTTTATTGAAGATCGTTCATCTGCATGATGCGGCGGGACAACAACTCCTGCGGACAGAGGGCGCTGCCGACCGGAAGAGTCCAGGGGGCTCTGCCGCCATGAAGTTTGTATAATAATAAATAACTGTCTATAATTCAATTTCATGGAGATTGCGAGCGACGAAGACGGAAGCCTGTTCCGTCAGAGAGGCGCAAGTTCCGATGGACAGCATCAACTCTTGGAATTTTCTACTCTTACATGCCCCAGTGGTTCAAATCGAAATCCGATCCTGAAGACATTCGAATCCAGGAAACGCTGAAATCGTCATGCGTACTTCCCCGGCATATCGGCATTATCATGGATGGAAACGGTCGTTGGGCAAAGCGGAAAGGCAAAACCCGGATCGCGGGCCATGTGGCTGGCGTCGAGTCGGTGAGGGATGTCGTGGAGGCGTGCTGCGAGCTTGGCATCGGCTACCTGACGCTGTTCACCTTTTCCATCGAGAACTGGAGACGGCCCAAACTCGAAATTTCCGCCCTGATGCGCTTGCTCATCAAGGTGCTCAGAAAGGAGACGCCGCAGTTGCGTGAAAACAACGTGCGTTTGGAGGTTATCGGTGACCTGAGCCTGGTGGCCAATGATGTGCGTCAGACCATCGAAGAGACCATGGCGCAGACAAGGGATAACACGAAGCTGACCCTTACCATCGCCCTGAGCTACAGCGGCAAGTGGGACATCACCGAAGCTTGCCGGAAGATCGCCCGACAGACGCAGGCGGGCGCGCTCGATCCCGACGCCATCGATGAAAATTTGTTTGCCTCTTTTCTTTCAACGGCATCGTTTCCCGATCCTGAATTGTTGATACGCACGAGCGGAGAGTCACGCATCAGCAACTTCATGCTCTGGCAAAGCGCCTATTCGGAAATCATCTTCACCAGTACGCTCTGGCCCGATTTTCGCCGCAACCAACTTTACGATGCCATCCGGGAATTTCAGAACCGCGAACGGCGGTTCGGTCAGACAAGCGAACAACTGAAGCCCAATGCATAGAAAAAGACGAACCGAACCACAGAATCTCTAAGCCATTTCATGAAAACGACACCATTTTCACCAGACAGGTTATCAGCACTCCTTATCGTTCTGGCCCTGCTCGACTTCCCGGCATCCACAGCCATCGCAAAAGCGAAGCCCCGGCCCTCGACGCCAGCAACCGGCGCCGTTACGGCGAGTCCGGCTTCGGAAGCCATGCCGGAAAGCCGCGCCTTCACCGTCCGGGAGATTTCCTTCATCGGACTTCAGACCATCAAGGAGCCGGAGCTGCTCAAAAGCCTGCCCATCAAGGTCAATGACCAGATCACCGTCCCCGGCCAGGAGATTCCCGGTTTGCTGCAATACCTGTGGAATCTGCAATATTTCAGCAATATCAAGGTTGACCAGAGCGATCTTGGCGACGGCAACATCAAGCTGATCTTCACCGTCACGGAGTTTCCGCTGCTTGACAGCGTCGAGTTCGAGGGCAATCACAAATTCAAATCCAAAGAGTTGCTCAAAACCGCCAATCTGAGCACAGGAAGGCGCATCAGCAACCAGGAGCTTCTGAACGCCGCCAACAGGATCGAAAAGCAGTACGCGGCCAAAGGCTACCTGACGGCGGGCGCGGAGTTCCGTCTTCAGAGCAGTGGCGACAACAAGGTCAGGGCGGTGTTCACCGTTCACGAAGGCTCGAAGGTCGTCATCGAAAAAATCCGCTTCCACGGCAACAGCGCCTTCAAGGAGGACAAGCTCCGCAGCGTGCTCAAGGAGACTTCGCAGAACTCGTGGTGGCGTAAAATTTTCGGACAGCCGAAGCTCGACAAGGACAAGTTCGACGAAGACAAGAACCAGTTGGTCGAGTTCTATCGCGACCGGGGCTATCGCGACGCGAGAATCGTCAAGGACACCATCACCTACACCGACGACAAAAAGGGGCTTATCCTCGATATTTACGTCGAAGAGGGGCCGAAGTATACGATCAGAAACGTCACCTGGATCGGCAACACCAAGGATTTTGCCACGACCCGGATTCTCGACGCCACCTTCAGCTTCAAGAAGGGCGATCTGTACAACGCGAAAAAGATCAACGAGCGGCTCAATTTTTCGCAGGATCATACCGATGTCAGTTCGCTCTACCTCGACCGCGGCTACCTGTCTTTCAGGGCGCAGATGGAGGAAAAGGTGGTGCAGCCGAACCAGATCGACCTGGTCATCACCCTCACCGAGGGCGATCCCTTTACCCTGAACGTCATCAATATCAAGGGCAACACCAAAACGAAGGATCACGTCATCCGGCGGGAACTCTATACCGTTCCAGGTGATACCTTCAGTCGGCAGAACGTCGTCAGAAGCATCAGGGAGCTCTCGATGCTCAATTACTTCGATCCTGAAACCCTGACGCCCGACATCCAGCCGAACCAGAAGGACGATACGGTCGACCTGACCTACAATGTCACCGAACGGCAGACCGACACCTTCAACGCCGCCATCGGCTACAGCGCATCGAGCGGCGGAACGGGTTCTCTCGGACTGACCTTCAACAACTTCTCGCTGGGCGATATTTTCAATCCCTCGGCATACCGTCCGCTTCCTCACGGCGACGGGCAGAAGCTCGCGTTCCAGTGGCAGTTCGGCTCGAACAACTACCGAACCCTGTCGCTCTCGGCCAGCGATCCGTGGGCGTTCGGCACCCATACCTCGCTGGGATTCACTGCCTTCAAAACGAGGCAGAGCTATGACCTGACCACAAACACCGACACCACGAGGAAAACGATTGACCAGTACGGAGCCAATGTCACGATTGGCCGAAGGCTCACCTGGCCCGACGACTACTTCGCCGTCAGTTGGCGGCTTGGCTACCTGCATACGCAGGGCGGCTTCGTGAGCTTTCTCAACGAGACGAACTCTCCGGATCAGGCCGAGGAGTTTTCGATCACCCAGACCATCAGCCGGAACAGCATCGACAACCCGATCTATCCGCGCCACGGAAGCAAGAACGTCTTCACCGCGCAGCTTGCTGGCGGCGTATTGCCCGGAACGATCAACTTCTACAAGATGATCGGTACGTCGAGCTGGTTTTTCCCGGTCTCGCGAAACCTGATCGTCAACGTCGCCGCTCAGCAGGGATACCTCGACACCTTCAGCAAGGAGGATTATATCCCTTACACAAACTACTTCTATATGGGTGGCAGCGGCATGTCGTCCCTGCCGACCGTTCCGCTCAGGGGCTATCCCGACCACAGTCTTGGCGAGCAGTTCAGTGGCGAAACCGATCTGTATGGCGGCAAAATCTACTCGAAATTCACGACTGAACTTCGCTACCCGCTGACACTGAATCCAACGGCCAGCATCTATGCCCTTGTGTTTGCCGAAGCGGGCAATCTCTGGGCCAGCGGTTCGACCTTCGACCTGACCGATCTGAAAAAATCGGCGGGTA
>JAAXWU010000157.1 GCA_013334855.1 Chlorobaculum sp.
ACCGACAGCAAGGGGCGCACGGTGAACTTCAAGAACACCATCATCATCATGACCTCGAACATCGGCGCGCAGCTCATCCAGAGCGAGATGGAGCATCTCGAAGGGCGCGATGCCGAAACTGTGGTGGCCGGATTGCAGGAGCGGCTCTTCCAGCTCCTCAAGCAGCAGGTGCGCCCCGAGTTCCTGAACCGCATCGATGAGGTGATCCTTTTCACGCCGCTCACCAGAGAGCACCTGCGCGAGATCGTCACCATCCAGTTCAAGCGGATCAAAGAGACCGCGAGGCGGCAGCGCCTTACGCTCGAAATCACGGACGACGCGCTCATGTGGCTCGCCAAAACAGGCTTTGACCCGGCCTTCGGCGCACGCCCGCTCAAGCGTGTTTTGCAGCGGCAGCTCACCAACCACCTCTCGGAGATGATCCTTGCCGGGCAAGTCGGCGAGGACGATACCGTCGAGATCGCGCTGGAGGGCGAGCGTATCACCATGCACAAGAAATAACCCTGAACCGTAAGCCGGATGGAGCTGCACGCAGTTCCTTCCGGCGTATACAATTACAAAAGGCGTTACAGGATGAAATTGGGCTAAAGCCCCGATTTGTATTATTGTGCCCTTGATCCCCGTCCCGACAGCTTTCGGGACGGGGCAATTATTTAAGAGTATTAATCGCTGTGGTAATAAGAGTATTAAGGATTGGCGCATTAACCACCCTGCACAATATGAACAAAAGCCTCTTTGTCGCGCTGTTGCTTTCCCTGCTCTTTTCTCCGGCGTTTGCCGAATCATCACAACAGCCGGACAGTCTTTCGATCAAGATTGGCCAGATGCTCATGATCGGCTTCCGGGGGATGAATGCCAGAGAGGGTTCCGCCATCGAGGCTGACATTCGTGAGCGGCGCATTGGCGGCGTGGTGCTGTTCGACTACGATGTACAATCAAAATCACCCTTGCGCAACATCGAGTCACCCGAACAGCTCCGGCGGCTCACTGCGGAGCTGCAACAGCGCTCGTCGATTCCGCTTTTGGTCGCCATCGATCAGGAGGGCGGGCGCGTCTGCCGTCTCAAACCAGCTCGGGGCTTCCCGCCTACCGTCTCCGCCGCCAGCCTCGGCAGGCTCGACAACGCCGACACCACCCGGCAGGTCGCCGGATCGACCGCCGCCCTGCTGAAAAGCCTCGGCATCAACATGAACTTCGCGCCGGATGTCGATCTGAATGTAAACCCGAACAATCCCGTCATCGGCAAGCTCGACCGGAGCTTCTCCGCAAATCCCGATGTGGTGACGCGGCAGGCTCGCCTTTTCGTCGATGCCTTCCACCGCAACGGAGTTATCGCTGTTCTGAAGCACTTCCCCGGCCACGGCAGCTCGACGACCGATACGCACAAAGACTTTACCGACGTGACCGCCACCTGGTCGAAAACGGAGCTCGATCCTTACCGGAAGCTGATCCGCCAAGGTTATGACGATCCGGTCATGACCGCGCACGTCTTCAACGCCCGCCTCGACAGCCTCTATCCAGCGACGCTCTCGAAAGCGACCGTCAGCGGCCTGCTGCGTAGCGAGCTCGGCTTTCGCGGCGTGGTCATCAGCGACGACATGCAGATGAAGGCCATCGCCGACCGCTATGGCTTGGATGAAGCGATCCGGCTGGCCATCGATGCGGGCGTCGATATGCTGCTCTTCGGCAACAACGTCAGCTATGACGCAGAGATAGCGGAGCACGCGACCGGCATCATCCGCCATCTTGTCGAAACGGGCGTGATCACCGCCGAAAGAATCGATGCATCGTTCCGGCGCATCATGGCATTGAAAACCCGAACCATCATTCAAAATCCATGAAAATCCTCTACCTCGTTCGTCACGCCAAAGCTGGCTGGCACGATCATTCTCAGGCCGATTTCGACCGTACCCTCACCAACCGGGGTCACCGGCAGTCGGAAGAGATGAGCGAGCGGTTGCGAAAGAAAGGCGTGAAGCCGGATCGGCTCGTTTCAAGCCCGGCACAGAGAGCGCTCGAAACGGCGGAGATTTTCGCGGACAGGCTGGGCATCGAACGGGAGGAGATTGCGCAGAGAATCGAAATCTACGACGGTGGCATCGACAAGCTTGCTGCCGTCGTGCGCTCGCTTGCCGACAATGAGGAGACGGTCATGCTCTTCGGCCACAACCCGACGATCAGCCACTTCGTCCAGTGGCTCACCGCCAAGCCCGCAGAGGCGATGGAGACCTGCGGCATAGCGAAGATCGAGCTGGCGTGCAAGCTCTGGCGGGATACCGCCGAGGGCAGCGGAACGCTGGCGTGGTATAAGTTTCCGGAGAAGGCTTGAGGATGAATTGATAATGGATAATTGACAATTGATAATTCGGTTTGAACTGTCAACTGTAGGGAGTGCATGGCGTGCGCCCATGAGACCTATATGACCCATAAGTCCTATAAGTCCCATAGGTCACATGACAAATGGACGAAGTAAACGATCAAATGAACGGAGCTACCGACCTCAGTAGTTCTCCGGCTTTGGCTCTCGCTCCATTAAATCCAGAATCGCTTGCTGGGCAGGTTTGTTTTCGTAGAGCATTTCGTAGACGGCGCGGGTGATGGGCATATCGACGCCGAGACGGTTGGCGAGTTCGAGGACAGCTTTCGAGGAGAGCACCCCTTCGGCTACCATGCTCATTTCGCCGAGGATGTCGTCGAGCTTCCGCCCCTTGCCGATCTGCTCGCCGACGTAGCGGTTGCGGCTGTGGCGGCTCAGGCAGGTGACGACGAGGTCGCCGATGCCGGAGAGGCCCGACATGGTGAGCGGATCGGCGCCAAGCCTCGCGCTCAGACGCGAAATTTCAGCCAAACCGCGAGTGATGATGGCTGCCTTGGCGTTGTCGCCGAAGCCGAGTCCGTCGGAGATGCCTGCGGCGATGGCGATGACGTTCTTGACCGATCCGGCGATCTCGACGCCGATGAGGTCGGTGTTGACGTAGACGCGGAATGCGCTGGTGTGAAACGCCTCCTGAACCAGTCGGGCGGTCGTTTCCGAGACGGAGCAGGCGACAACGGTGGTCGGCTGCTGGCGGGCGACCTCCTCGGCGTGGCTTGGGCCGTACAGCACGGCGATCTGCTCCGGCGCGACGGCGGGCAGCGCTTCGAGCAGCACCTCGGACATGCGTTTGCCGGTGCTCCGTTCGATCCCCTTGGCTACGTTGACAATCACTTTCCCGTCGAGATTCAGCCCGGCAAACGCCGCCGCCGTCTCCCGAAGCGCATGTGACGGTACGGCGGTGACGATCATCTCCGACGCATTGACCGCATCGTGAAGATTTTCAACGACATGCAGATTGGCGGGAAACAGGATGCCCTTGAGATAGCGCTTGTTCTCGCGGTCAGCCTCCAGTGCTCGGGCGAACTCCGGGCGGTGCGCCCAAAGCCGCACTTCGTGCCCCTTGTTGGCAAGCAGAATGGCGAGCGTGGTGCCCCAGCTCCCCGCGCCGAGAATGGTGATCTTCATCGCGCTTCCGGCTCCTCAGCTCTTCCGCCCGAAGTTCAGGCGGTTTTCGGTTCCTGAAAAGAGTCGCCTGATGTTGGCCCGATGGGTGTAGATAATCGCTACGGCCACGATACCGCCGAAAATGAGCAGGTGGTAGTCGAGGCTGTCATGCACGAACCAGTTGTCGAAAAAGCGGTAGTCAAGACCCTGGCCGAGATCGAAAATGTACTTGCGGATGGCGATGATCAGCGGAAAGGCGATAGCGGCAAAGATCGATCCTACCGACACATAGCGCGAAATCGTGACGGTGAGCAGAAAGATGCCGATCACCATGAGCATGCTCACCGGCGCGAGTCCGATCAGCATTCCGGCTGCGGTGCTGACCCCTTTGCCGCCCTTGAATCCGGCGAAGACCGTGAAGACGTGGCCAATGACGGCGGCCATGCCCGCGATGAGGCTCAGGGCAACCTCGTTCATGTCGGGAAACGCGCCGAGGGGATGCGCCTTGAAAAAGGCGACCACCGGCACGGCGGCCACGGTGCCCTTGGCGATGTCGATGAGCGTGACGACCAGGCCCGCCTTCCAGCCAAGCACCCTGAAGGCGTTGGTGCCTCCAGCGTTGCCGCTGCCGAAGTTGCGGACATCGATGCCCTTGAGCAGTCGGCCCGCGATGATGCTCGTCGGAATTGAGCCGATCAGATAGGAGACGGCGATGATGGCAAGAAAAGTCAGCATATCGTTCCGGATTGAGTTGAACAGATAATCAATCAGAAGCTCAGGCCTTGACGACCTCGCCTACAATGTAGGCATTTTCC
>JAAXWU010000045.1 GCA_013334855.1 Chlorobaculum sp.
TCAATCCTTTCAATGGATTGTGGTGCCTGCCGGGAGGGCATATCGAGGATTTTGAACCCGCTGAAACCGCCGTGCGGCGCGAGGTGAAGGAGGAGACCGGACTCGACTTCACGCCGGACACGTTCGTTGGCTGGTTCGAGGAGATCTTCCCGGAGCACCGCTTCCACGCCGTGGCGCTCGCGTTTGCCGGAGCCGGATCGGGCGCGACGCAGCAGCAGCCCGAGGAAGTCTCCGAAATGGCGTGGTTCGCGCTCGACGATGCACTCGCGATGCCGCTCGCTTTCACCCATAACCTTGTCCTGCAACACTATGCCCGCTCGCTCGAAAAGTAATCGCCTGACTCCGCTCTTCATCCTGCTCGCGCTCTGCCTGCACACGCTCGCCGGTTGCTCGCGCCAGCCCGCGCCCGCGCCTGCGTCGCAATCCGCCGCCGAAACGCCGAAGCGCATCGTCAGCCTCGCGCCGAGCCTCACCGAAATGCTCTACGCCATCGGCGCGGGCGACCAGCTCGTCGGCAGAACCAGCGCCTGCGACTGGCCCGCCGAAGCCGAAAAGGTGCAGGTGGTCGGCTCCTTTGGACGCCCGTCGCTCGAAGTGCTCGCCTCGATGACTCCCGACCTCGTGCTCGATGTCGATCTGGCCGACGAACAGGCCGCGAAAAAAATGGCCGAGATGCATCTGCGCCGCGAGCACATCCGCTGCCAGGATCCCGAAGAGCTGCCCCAGGCCCTCCGCAAGCTCGGCGCGCTCACCGGCCACGCGAGGCAGGCCGACAGCCTCGCCTCGGTGATCGAGCAGGGGCTGGCGAAGTATCGCGAAGAGGCCGTCGCGAAGAGGCGCAAGCCCTCGATTTATCTTGAGATATGGAACGATCCGCTCTGGACGGGCGGCAACAAGAGCTTCGTGTCGCGCCTGATTGGCTACGCAGGCGGGCGCAACATCGGCGACGCGGTCGAGAAAGAGTACTTCGAAGTCTCGCCAGAATGGGTTATCCGCGAAAACCCGGAGATCATCGCCTGCATGTACATGGCCAACGAAACGCCCGCCGCCGACAACCTCAAGAAACGGCCGGGATGGCAGGGCATCAGCGCCGTGCAGCGCGACCGGGTGTACGACAAGTTCGACAACCGCCTCTACCTGCGCCCCGGCCCGCGCATCCTCGAAGGGATCGCCGGAATGAAAAAGCTGATCGAGAGCAATGCAGAGTAACGCGACGCACGAGAGCCGGGGGTTCCTCATCGCCGCCCCGTCGAGCGGCTCCGGCAAGACGACGATCACCCTCGGGCTGTTGCGCCTGTTGGCGCGGCGCGGCCTCGCCGTCCAGCCCTTCAAATGCGGGCCGGACTACCTCGACACGATGCTCCACGCGATGGCCGCTTCGGCCGGAGAGACGACGCGACCGGGGCTGAATCTCGACACCTTCATGGCCTCGAAACAGCACGTCCGATCGCTCTTTGCCCGCCACGCCTCGACAGCGGAGATTTCGGTGGTCGAGGGGGTGATGGGACTGTTCGACGGAGCCGAAAAATCGGACGGCAGCAGCGCCGAGATCGCCGCACTGCTCGGGCTGCCGGTCATCATGGTGATCGACGGCTCGAAGATGGCCTACTCCGCCGCGCCGATGCTCTACGGCTTCAAGCACTTCGATCCGTCGGTCAACGTGGCAGGTGTCATCTTCAACCGCGTCGGAAGCGCGTCGCACTACCGCTACCTCGAAGCCGCCGCGCTTGACGCGGGCGTGGAGCCGCTCGGCTACCTGCCGCGCAACAGCGCTATCACGATTGACGAGCGCCACCTTGGCCTCAACACCTCGGCGGAGTACGACCGGCAGGGGATCATCGACGCGATGGCCGACCACATCGAAAAAACGGTGAACATCGAGCGACTGCTCGAAGTGGCGGCAATCGAGCTGCAGGAGGCTGAAGCAGTTCCTGCGACGGCGAGAACGTCGGGCAAGGTGATCGCCGTGGCGCGGGACGAAGCGTTCAACTTCATCTACCACGCCAACATAGAGGCGCTCGCACGGTACGGCGAAGTGCGCTTCTTCAGCCCTCTGCACGATGAGAGGCTTCCCGAAGCCGACCTCGTCTTTCTCGCCGGAGGCTACCCGGAGCTTCACGCCCAAGCGCTTGCGGCGAACACCCCGATGCGCCACGCCATCGCCGCGTGGTGCCGCAACGGAGGCGCGACCTGGGCCGAGTGCGGCGGCCTGATCTACCTCGGCCAATCGCTCACCCTCGCCGACGGCGAGGCGTATCCGATGTGCGGCGTGCTCGACCTCGACACCACCATGCAGGAGGCCCGCCTCACCCTCGGCTACCGCAAGGTCTATCCTGCGGGCGCGGAGGGCGTGGAGCTGCGGGGCCACGAATTCCACTACTCGCGAATTACGCGACAAGGCGAAATCGACGCCATCGCCGAAATCCGCAACGCCCGCGACCAGCAGGTCGATACCAAGCTCTTCCGCACCGGCAACACCATCGCCTCCTACCTGCATCTCTACTGGGGAGAGCGCGACAACCTCGCCAACTGGTTTCCGGCGCTGAGGTGACGATGATCGCGACCGGAACGAAGACGACGCGCCGCTTCATCATCACCGGCGGGCCGGGCAGCGGCAAGAGTACGCTCATCGCCACGCTCCAGCAGCGCGGCCATCGCTGCTACCCGGAGGTCTCGCGAGAGCTGATCCGCCGCGAAGCGAGGCGACCGGGTGGCGTCATGCCCTGGAACGACCTCGAAGCCTTCGCCCGTCTCGCCTTCACGGAGATGCTTCGCCAGCACGACCACGCCGCAGAGGCAGGCGAACGCTGCTTCTTTGACCGCGCCCTGCCCGACATCTTCGGCTACCTCCAGCGCAGCGGCCTCGACATCCCGGAAAGCTGGCTCGACGAACATCGCCGATGCCGCTACCAGCGCACGGCCTTCATCCTCCCGCCGTGGCCAGAAATCTACGTTAACGACAGCGAACGTCCGCAAACATTCACCGAAGCCGAAGCGCTCCACGACGCCATCCGCAGAGTCTACGAATCGCTGGGCTACGACCTCCTCGAAGTGCCGAGATTAGCTGTCGAAGCGAGGTGCGAGTTTGTGCTTGGGAGGTTATGCGGGTGAAAGGTGGACGGGGTCGAGTATTCCCGCAGATTTCGACTTCACTTCAGAAGAGCGTGCAAATCTATGATGAGGAGAATAAGATAATATGGGTCGATTGATCTGGATTCGAATTTCCATTGAACCATACCTGTTGTGGGCGGCGTCATCTCTGGCATGAACCAGAATCGCCCTTATTCTGGCAATGTCAGCAGCTTGGGCTGTCCGCAACAGGGCATCTTTGAGCAGGGCGACACCAAGAACAACACCTGTACAGTGAAACTGAACGCCACACCGTATCCGTCACCCTCACAAGGCTTACCGACACAGAGCACTCACTATAGAACGATCTCCGCGAAAACTGCCTCGGAGAAATAATAAGACAGGAACAAGAAAATAACTGACTCGAAATGCTTGTAGAAGCGTTGGGGACGGAGTGAATCGGAGAATACCGAGAAAGAATATGTTCCTTACCCTCGGGGCAAGGTTGTCTGGCTGATGTACTTCTGTAAAATACACCAATTTGCAAGCGCCCTCTATTGTCAGGGCGACTAACGATGAATCACGGTAACACGTATTTGCTCGGTGTCTGTGAATTGAAAAGCGTTATTATTCCGGCAATTATAAGGTTCAGCAATTACCCCGGACTTCAGTCTGGGGTATGGCTATAAAGCATATAAATAATGGCTTTAGCCCGATTTCTTACAATAATGGCAATTGCGATTTATAGTTGCCGGAGTAATAACCAATCTCTAAGGCTTTGCCTGATTTTGATTTGAATTACCAACGATATCTTTGTTGCTTTTTGACTCCTGCTGATTTGAGGCTCCTTTTACTGAACCTTTGTATGTTGTGGTGCATCCGGAAATTCCCAGCAACGTGATCATCAACAATGCATAGATTTTCATAACAAGCTCCTTTAGTTTATTTTATTGCCAATTCAAAACATCATCCTCAGTCCTTAAACTTTTCAGCAATATCATGCATGGTTTTACGTAATCCATTCATGGCCGTCTCGACGCCATCCTTCAATTTTTCCCAACCATCCTCACCAGCCTCGCTTAACTCCTTTAACCTGCCTTTTGCCGAATCAACGCCATGTTCAAGTTCTTCGAGATGCTTGGCATATTTGATACGAGTGTCGGCAGTAAAATTCTTCGCTTTGGCCTTGAATTCAGCGACTCTGGCGTGCGCGATCTCCAGTTCTGCTTCAGCCTTTTGTTTGTAGGCGTCTTTCGTATTCATTATCATTCTCCTTTATTTGATCTTTTCATTTTTCGGATTGCATTTACAACCATTACTACTGAATGATATTACTTCTGCACAAATCGGCTACAGAGGGTATAAAAGAATTCGGAAGCATTCAATTGTGTCAGAACCCCGCCGCCTTCGACAAGTGGTAATAATTAAACATATTACCTTTTCCTATTTGTTTGCGTCCCCAGGCTAACCACATTCGTATCGTTTCGATAGACTTCCCGGTTATTTCAGAAATATCGCAATATTGAAGCCTGAATATTTCTGATAGCAGTACCGAAAGCTTAATATCCTCAAACCATCCCCACAGCAATTGCGTTAAATTTTCATCAGGCCGGTACAGATTATTCGTAACGCTTGAGCCGAGTTCCACTCCAATACTGTCGAAATAGCAGATTCTGAACATTTTGATAACTTCCATTTCAGAGCTTTCAATATTGACATTTAGATATACCCTGTTTAAAAGATCACTTGCAGATTTTTCAGAGCCTGTCATCCAATAAGCCAGACTATAGATATCATCCATCACGTCAAGTGGTGTTTTTATTACATCAATCATGCTCCCTCCATCGGCTCAAGTTTTGTTATGCAGATAATAAACACGCTCTTTTCCTCCCACTAATCTCTTCCTTTATCACTCTCGCCCTTTTTCCCCTCTTTGTCATCACTCTTTTTTGGCTGTTCCTGAATTTTCCTGCCTTCAGGAGGCCGGTTGGGCTGTTCCTGAATTTTCCTGCCGTCTGGAGGCCTGTTAGGCTGTTCCTGAATTTTCCTGCCTTCAGGAGGTCGGTTAGGCTGTTCCTGAATTTTCCTGCCTTCAGGAGGTCGGTTAGGCTGTTCCTGTATTTTCCTGCCTTCAGGAGGTCGGTTAGGCTGTTCCTGAATTTTCCTGCCTTCAGGAGGTCGGTTAGGCTGTTCCTGAATTTTCCTGCCTTCAGGAGGTCTGCTCGGCTGTTCCTGGATTTTTCGACCCTCTGGAGCCTTGAACTTTCGCTCGAGCAATCTCCTTCGGTTATCATCGTTGCGCTGATACCTGTTATTTCGCCAGTCAGACCGGCGATACTCTATGTCGCGGTACCTGCGAATATCCTCCCAGCGGTGCCTTCTGATCCTGAATGGAATCCGGTCGTTCCGGATGAGAAACCACGGCCCGCGATAACTATAGGAGCGATACCAGCGGCTGTCATGGTACAAATAGTATCTGTTTCCGTAGTAGATTATTTCGTATGGACTTCCGATGGAAACTGAAAATCCCTGTGTCCTGAGGTAAACAAAACTGGGTTCAGAATTGATGACAAACGATATTCCACTCCCTGAGCTGTAAACGCCGACTGCCGCCGAAGCATTAACTGCGGGAGTGGCAAGAAGCATTCCCGCAATTACAGTACTCAACCCTATGTGCATTTTCATGAAGATTCTCCTTTTAACCTGTTTACTATATAAACTTGCACTTCTTTTCCATTGAAGTTGCTATTTATACAAACCCAGCCTGTTTATTGCCTCAGAGCTGGATAAAATACGCTCGCAATCTATAAATGATACAAGCGTATTTCGCCTCGGCCCTACCTCCGGTTGTCGTCACGACGCTGATCCATGTTGTTCCAGTTATCCCGGTTGTCGTGTTTCCTGTACTCGACATCACGATACCTGCGTAAATCTTCTAATCGATGCCTTCTGATCCGGTCGGGCAATCTGTTGTACTCGATATTTACCCACGGTCCACGATAATCCGATGAATTGTACCAGCCGCCATTATGGTAAATGTAATAGCGGTTTTCATAGGTGATAATATCATAGGGGCTTCCTACAGATATTGAAATTCCCTGATCGGGAAGGTAGATAAAATTCGGACGCGAATTGATCACAATGGAGGTTCCTCCTCTCCTGTTCGACATCGTCAGTGCATTCTCGGTATTTAAAGGAAGATTTACGAACACCATCACGACTATTGCTATCGCAAGACAAATATTTTTTCTCATCGTCTCTCCTGTTAACACGTTTATATCAAGAACTTTCCAGATCGACACATCGGAAAAAATCGCTCTATCACATACCGCTTACCTTCTTTTTTACCTCGATAACTATGAACGCAGTGCATATATTTCACCTCATAAACATTATGTGGATGTTTCCCAATCAAATATCCGTCATGATGAAAGAGCGGTTTTCTTTGACAAATGGCAAAATAGATATATACCCGGCCTTTCGGAAGGCTATCTTCGCCAAAATAACCAAGAAACACTCCTGCACTTCCGAAAGCAAACCGGATTTTTTGTGGTCATTCCATCATAAAATCCGTCGTCCTTGCAGGAGACGAATCACAAGCACTATGATTGCAATAACGAGAAGAATATGAATGAGACCTCCCATGGTATAAGAGGAGACCATTCCCAGAAGCCAGAGGACTATCAATATGACAATAATCGTTTCCAGCATTTCACACCGTCCCTTTTTTTAGTTTTACATTACCTCACCTCAATATCACCGGTAACAGCCAGATAAAAATATTAACCATCACAGAAGAAAAATTTTTTTTGCTCAACAGCATGATAAATGACTGCAAACGACGCACCAATTAATAGCTAACGCATTACGCTGCGAGCATTTACCAAAAATATAGTTGTACTGATTACTTATTACTCACTGTATCAAACGCTCTGGACATCTGATACCGGGCTGTAGAGGCACAGCCACAGAATGAGAGACATGTACTACGTCGGGGTTGGGGACTAATAACCATGAAAAGCCGTCTCTGCTCTGTCTTTTAAAGCAAATGAATTGCAATTTATAAAAGTTCCCGTACCGGAGAGCGCTGAACCACGCCCAGATCGACTGGCTGCAAACCCGCAAACTCTGCTACTGGGGAGACATCGACACCCACGGCGTCGCTATCCTCAACCAGTTCCGCGAACACTTTCCCCAAACCGCCTAACTCCGCATGGATAGGCAAACCCTCCTCGCCCACAGCCAGCACCGCGAATCCGAACCCCAGCCCTATACCGTCATCCTCACCGAAGCCGAAGCACCAAACGACGCCATCCGCGCGGTTTATGAATCGCTGGGATACGAGTTGATCGAAGTGCCGAAACTGCCGGTCGATGCGAGGTGCGAGTTCGTGCTGGGGAAGTTGTAAGGGTGAAAGGAAGACGGAATCGAGTGTGCCCACAACTTTTGACTTCACTTCAGAATGGCGAGCAAGTCTTTGACTTGGGCTGTCCTTAAAAGAACCTCCTTGATCGTTTCGTGCCGGACGCCAAAATCATCGCGTTCGGCTCACGGATTCACGGCACGGCAAAACCCCGGTCAGACCTCGACCTCGCCATCAAACCCAAATCAGCGCGCGACTGGAAACTGCTCGCCGAAATCAAAGAGGCGTTTCAGGAATCCGATTTGCCTTTCAGAGTCGATCTCCTCGACTGAAACGGCATTTCACCAGCATTCCGTACAGGGATAGAAACCAACGACTACGAGATGCTGCTGTGAATACCAACAGTCTTTATACTCAATGGATAACAACCTCCATAGAAACCACAGCATCACGCATGAGCTGGATCATAAATATCATCAGGATAGGGTAACTGACTGTTCACAGCAAGAAGAAACTCTTTGAACTCCACAATGTCGGCAATTAAATCTGACTGAGTGCCAATGTCACGATCACAGAAATGGTGAATTGCATTGCCGCGCTCCTGGATGCGACGAAGAAATGGCTCGAACTTAGAATCCCCTTTCTTTGAGTAAAGTGCAATCAGCCTATCGAAGGCTATGTCTTCAGGTGAGACAAGATTAAGCTTACGATCATAAACCGCGTCTTGATCCTTACGGTAATCTTCAAACCAAATAGAGAAAAAAAGCTTCAGGGTTCCCTCGCACATGCTCCGCAACGTTGTGTAACCGAGAATCAGGCGGGCTTCGACAGCGTCAGGCGGAAACGGCGAGAGATAATCGTGAAGCGTATGTGTGAAGGACAGTTGGCGGTCAAGTCTAGCGTCAGCAAGAAGGGCCGCAGCAGCACTGGGTGCCCAGCCGTGAGAGCGGGACCAAAATTGTTCCTGAGCCTTAGTAACTCGGATGATCTTGTCGATAGCGGAGAGCGGCATGGAGCATTCGTCTAACGTTAAGTTCGCCGACTATCATCAGTGATTCAAGCAAAACGAAGTGATACGATTGTGAGACGATGGGTCAGAAATTTATATTTCAGAATTTTGTTGTAAATCAGCCAGATAACCAGACACGCCACTGAAATAATTTGATAGTTCTTGCATTATGTCTTTGACGTGTTTCAGGTTGATTCGTTTCTGATTCTTAAATATTAAATCAAGACTTTTAGTAATCGGATATCTAAAGGAGAATGAACTTTTATCAATTTCATGAAATTCTAATATATACTTTTCTACAGCTTTATCAGTTCTGATCTGTTCATCATTTTCTGGATTAGGCATTAGTTTTCTGTATTCATGCCACATAGATTTCAAATCATGATTTAACTGATTTAGCTTAGTAATTTTCGCTTCTATTTCACCCTTAGTAAAATATAAAATAAATTCCTTCAAAGAAAGTTCTAAAAATTGACGATATAAAAATAATGCAGGAAAAACTACAGTATCAAGCGTAGCAATATTTTTAGAATGAATTGCATTCTCTATCAGAATATCCGCAGATTCTTTGTAACCTAAAATGTATCCACGAAATTGAATATCGAATCCTCCCCACCCAAAGTGCGCAAATTCATAAGAGCCACCATCCTCTATGAATAATTTCCTGTATCCATCAGGCCATGGTAATTGTTTATCGATTTTTATCATTTTTCTAACGTTTGAGTTCACCGAAGATAACTCGTTTTATCGTGCAGCATTCGGTCAAATAATAGGTTAGCTGACTGTGCGCAGTTCTGGATTTGGAACATTGATGGTCTTTTCCCCGGCATAAGTTAGTCTTCATACTCCCTCATGTACTCAATCGATGGCTGGCCGAGCACCTTGAGGGTTAGGCGAATTCGATTGATGTCTGGGAGGTTTTGATACGGGCCGGATGGATCGTGCCACTTGGCAACAAGGCCAACCTCGCCACCAGCCATATCTTTGTACCTGAGGTCCGCAAAGATTTGCGACATTTTGCTTGTTGAAAAGCTGTGAAAGCCGAATTTTTCCGCAGCTTGAACTGCAAGAGAATAGTTCTTCTCATTGCAAGCAGCATCGACAAACACTTTCATCTCTTCAAAAAGTTTTTCGGCACTCATAGTTTGCTTGACCGGTCGGTTAGAGGTGATATATCAGGGACGCCAAATAATGTTTAGGCTGATCTGCCTGATTCTGGAAATCTAGAAAGCTTTTTTCTGTACAAGAGAATCGAAAAATCACAATCACAAACCAGCCAATTGATTAGTCATCGCAAAGCCGTCTCGGGAGGGGTACTGCATAAGCTCGACGGCGGGGCTTACGGCTTATATTTACGAAGAATCTCGGTATTTATCAAGTTCTGACATCCGGTTTTTTTGCGGGCAGTATCAAAATCCCAACGCCTCTCCCGTCACCATTCGCCTGCCTGAGGCTGCGGATCGACTCGCATCCAGCCTGAAAAATGGCTTTTCTTATGGATTCACAATTATGTCACATAGAATAAGCATATTTTTTCTATATTCGCTCGCAGTAAAAAGTTGATGTTTTGGCGGAATTTTACCATCGCGGTACAGCCTTGCCGCCAGAAGCTCCGGCAAACAAAAGATGAACGCAATGCCTTTTCGATCCTGCCTTACATCCTTCAACGTCAGTCCAGGAACCTTTTCCGGTTCGCCGGAGTCATTCCATCCGGAACTCTTAATTCACTTCACAACCATTCATGGAACCAAGAATCATTGATATTACCGAGCTTGCGCTGCGCGACGCCCATCAGAGCCTCATCGCGACGAGGCTTAGCATCGACGACATGACCGGAGCCTGCGCCGATCTCGACGAGGCGGGCTACTGGTCAATCGAGTGCTGGGGCGGGGCGACCTACGACGCCTGCATCCGCTACCTGAACGAAGACCCCTGGGAGCGGCTGCGCACCTTCAAGAAACTCATGCCGAAAACCCCGCTGCAGATGCTTCTGCGCGGCCAGAACCTGCTTGGCTATCGCCACTACCAGGACGAGGTGGTCGAGCGTTTCTGCCAGAAATCCGCCGAGAACGGCATCGGCGTGTTCCGCATCTTCGACGCCTTGAACGATCTGCGCAACATCGAAACCTCGGTGCGGGCGGTCAAAAATGCGGGCGGTCACGCGCAGGGAACGATCTCCTACACGGTCAGCCCGATTCACACCACCGCGCTGTTCGTCGATCAGGCGCGACGATTGCAGGAGATGGGGGTCGATTCGATCTGCATCAAGGACATGGCGGCGCTCATCAAGCCGCAGGCGGCGTACGACCTGGTGCGCGGCATCAAGGAGGCGTGCGGCCCGGAACTGCGCGTTCACCTGCACGTACACGCTACCACCGGCGTCACCCTCGTGAGCCTCATGAAGGCGGTCGAGGCGGGCGTCGATTGCGTCGATACCGCCGTCAGCTCGATGAGCCTCGGTCCCGGCCACAATCCTACGGAGAGCTTCATCGAGATGCTCGAAGGCACCGGCTTTGCGACCCGCGTCGATATGGAGCGGGTGCAGCGCGTCAAGCGCCACTTCATGAACGTGCTCGAACGATACAGCGAGTTCCAGTCGAAGGTGACCGGCGTCGAGACCGAACTTTTCAAGAGCCAGATTCCCGGCGGAATGCTCTCCAACATGGAAAGCCAGCTCCGGCAGCAGGGGGCGGGCGACCGCATGGCGGAGGTGCTCGACGAGATTCCGCTCGTGCGCCGCGACACCGGTTACGTGCCGCTCGTCACGCCGAGCAGCCAGATCGTGGGCACCCAGGCGGTGCTGAACGTGCTGATGGGCCGTTACGCCGTCCTGACCGGCGAATTCGCCGATCTCATGCTTGGATATTACGGCAAGGGGCCGAGTGATAAGAACCCGGAGGTGGTCGAGATGGCCCACCGTCATGCCGGCAAACAGCCCGTCACCTGCCGTCCCGCCGATCTGCTTCAGCCCGAGTGGCAGAAGCTGCGCTCCGAAGCGCTCGCGCTCGAAGGGTGCAACGGCTCCGACGAGGATGTGCTGACCTACGCCATGTTTCCGCAGGTGGCCCCCAAATTTTTTGCCACCCGCCACGAAGGGCCGCGCAACCTTGGCCGCGACCCGCATACCGGCGTCTCCGAGACCCAGCCCGCGGAAGGGCACCAGGGCGCTATTACCGGCCCCATCACCTATGCCGTAACGCTCAGCGGACGGCAGCACAAGGTGACGGTGGCCCCATATCAGTAATTATAATAATCGAGTGATGCAGGAACATATCAAGAGTATTGAAGAAAAAATAGAGGAACTGAACCGGAAGCGGGAGAGGATTCAGCTCGGCGGCGGACAGGAGCGCATCGACAAGCAACATGCGGGCGGAAGCCTGACGGCTCGCGAGAGGATCACGGCGCTGGTCGATCAGGACAGCTTTCTCGAAAGCGGCCTCTTTGCCGAGCACCGCTGCACCAACTTCGGAATGCAGGGCAAGCCGATGCCCGCCGATGGCGTCGTGACGGGCGCGGGCAGCGTGGATGGCCGCCTCGTGCATCTGGCCTGTCAGGATTTCACCGTCGGCGGCGGCTCGGCGGGTGAGGTGCACTGCCGCAAGATCGTGCAGATGATGCAGTCTTCGCTGAAAACCGGCTCGCCCTTCATTGTCGTCAACGACTCCGGCGGCGCGCGCATCCAGGAGGGGATCGAAAGCCTCTCCGGCTACGGGCAGGTGTTCTACAACAACGTCATGCTCTCTGGCGTGGTGCCGCAGATTTCGCTGATCTGCGGCCCGTGCGCGGGCGGCGCGGCCTACAGCCCGGCGCTGACGGACTTCATCATCCAGACCAGATCGGCCTGCATGTTCATCACCGGCCCCTCGGTCATCAAGGCCGTGACCGGCGAAGAGGTGACTGCCGAACAGATCGGCGGCCCGGCGGCGCAGATGAATATCTCCGGCGTGGTGCACTTCGTGGCCGAGGATGACCACGACGCGATGGCTATCTGCCGCCGACTGCTCTCCTTCCTGCCGTCGAACAACCTCGAAGACCCGCCGCAGCTCGAAGCCGAGGAGGTGATCCTGCCGGACAAGTATCTGAACACGATCATCCCGGTTGACTCGCGCCAGAGCTACGATGTGCGCGACGTCATCGCACGGATCGTGGATCGGGCGGACTTCATGGAGGTTCAGGAGCACTTCGCCCGGAACATCGTGATCGGCTTCGCCCGCATTCAGGGGCGCTCGGTCGGCATCGTGGCCAACCAGCCCGCGGTGATGGCCGGCGTGCTCGACATCGACGCCTCCGACAAGGCGGCGCGGTTCATCCGCTTCTGCAACGCCTTCAATATCCCGCTCGTGACGCTGGTGGACGTGCCCGGATTCCTGCCGGGCGTGGAGCAGGAGTATGGCGGCATCATCCGCCACGGCGCGAAAATGCTCTTCGCCTACTCGGCGGCCACCGTGCCGAAAATCACCGTGGTGATGCGCAAAGCGTATGGCGGCGCGTACCTGGCGATGTGCAGCAAGGATTTGGACGCCGACCGCGTCATCTCGTGGCCCACCGCCGAGATCGCCGTGATGGGAGCTGAAGGGGCGGTCGATGTGATCTTCCGCAACGAGATTCGCAAGTCGGACGATCCGAAGTCCAGGCGGCAGGAGCTGATCGCGGAGTACAAGGAGTCGTTCTCCACGCCCTACGCCGCAGCTTCATCCATGAAGGTCGATGACGTGATCGAACCCGCCGAAACGCGGCGCTACCTGGCCATGTCGCTCGACATTCTGCACTCGAAACGGGAGTTCAGGCCACAGAAAAAGCACGGCCTGATTCCCCTCTGAACCTGAAACGAACCAGAATCATGAACGAACAGGAAACAACAGAAACGATAGTCGAGAACGAAGAGCGGGAGATCACGCCGGAGCTGCTCATGATCATGTCGGCCTCGATAGCGGCCTACCTCGGCAAGAACGTGCGCATCCGGCGCGCCCGGTTCATCAGCGAACAGGGGCCGAGTTCGTGGTCGCAGATGGGCAGGGTTTCGATCCAGTCCTCCCACACTTTCAGCATAAAACAATAAGGAACCAAAGTCGTGCAGTTAAGTCTGACTATAGATGGAAAAAAATATGTGGTGGATGTCGAGGTGATCGAGGGAGAGGAGGCGCGTATGCCCGCCTCGTTCCCGCAGCCGGTCTCCACCATCCAGTCCCGGAACCCCGAGCCACCGCCCGCCGCCCGGCCCCAACCGGCCAAGCCGATGGGGGACAACCTGCCGGATGAAAAGGTGTGCCGCAGCCCGATCGCCGGTATCGTGAACCGCGTCAACGTGCAGGTAGGCCAGAAGTTACAGGCACACGACCTGCTCGTGGTGCTCGAAGCGATGAAGATGGAAACCAACATCACCGCCCACACCGCCGGAACAGTCAAAGCCATCATGGCCACCCCCGGCGAAGCCGTCAAAAGCGGCCAGGCGCTGATAGAGTTCGAGTAGGAATACGGATTCCCCCCGGCGCGGATGGCGTGCCGGGGCGATGACACTATCAGCAGCAAAAGCAGGCGGATTGATTGATGGGGCGATTAACGCTTCATGTCGGCGATGCGCGCAAGCTATATTTCAGTGAATGAACTGGGGCTAAGATTTTTACGGTTGGAATGCTTGAAAATACCCCTTATAAAACCTTGATAGTTTATATGTCCAAATATCACATTCTTGTGCTACACTATTCTCAAATATACACTCTTTAACTATCTCGCCTTCTATCTCCGACCAATCAGAAAACTCAATAATGATAATGCCGGTAACAGGCTCAGCGCCAACAGCAGATACCATCACCTCTAATTTATATTTTCCAGGCCATAAAATATGCTCACCATTTGGCAATGGATGTGTAACATTAACACAAAACGCAGGATATTCATTTGTTGCAGAGCGTTTGGCACTCGAATATCTAGGGTCATAAGATCTATATTTCGGTGCAGTAATAAAACCAATATCACAATATCTTTCACTTTTGGCTAATATCTGAGGATAACGCATATCACCAACATTGCTCCACCGAAGGTTCATTGCAATATCAACAGGCTCACCATCCTTACCATTACTATCAATCTGAATTATTCTATAAACAAATACTTCTACACTTTTCGCAGGTAGTTTTCGACCATAATTTTTCACCCCTATCCTTAAGTATAAAGCCTTACAATCATCAGGCCAATACTGTCGACGGCTTTCATTATCTAAAGTATTTTTAGCTACATCGGAATCACTAAAAAAACTATTAGTATCAAAATCATCACTATAGTCATTTGTAGGAATAGTAGTATTTGCATTATAATTCAAAATTGCATCATTGTGCGTATATGGCACATTTGATAAGGTCTCGGATTTAGAGGAACTTAAATCTTTTTGAATTTTGCTAAACCACTGCTTTACAACAATACTATACGGCCTTTTGTTGGTAATTGTAACGCACAACCGAGGGCGATAAAGCTTATCCCACAATAATTTACCAAAAAGAGCAACAAGGACAGAAAGAATGGTTGCAAAAGCAGATACAACAGAAGGAGAAATCCCAAAAAGAAATTCTGCTTGCGAGGGCTGTCGCATAACATGAAGATAAATATTGATATCCATTGAGTTGTATTATAATTAACTTAAACGACATCAGAAAAAGAATTTTACATAAAATACTTATAATAATCTAAAAACAATAAGCATTCCGACAGATTCATCAATACAAAAAAGAGATTTCGACTCAAATTATGAGAAAGCCTTAATCATTTGTTTATTGCTTCATAAGATATCTCTTCTTCCCCCCACTTCAATAAAACGGATTCAGCAGTTTGAACAGGTCGCGGCGTTTGCGGTTGTGGGCTACGACGTCGACCAAGTGCGTTTGTTTGAACTCAGGGTTCTTCGCGGAATTTCGTGGAGCGTGTTTTCTTGGATTACGTCATCGTTCGATAGCCATGTTGAGTTTGCCGCAGTAAAACAGAATGCGGGTACGGTAACTCTCGAAACGGTGAAATCCTCTGGCTGAGGCCTTGACGATCTGAATCTTGCTGTTCAGACCTTCGGATACCGCATTGGTGATGGCGTGTTTAAAATACGTCAAAATGTTGTCGAAATGTCGCTGGAGCAGCTCTTTGACCTTGATCAGCGGACTCAAACCAACCGCATCGACCCGTTTCGACCAGTACTCGAAAAAGAAGCTCGCCGCGTCGGCGCATCCAAGCTGCCAGAAAACCCGAAACATGTTTTTTAACGCCCATGCCTGTCCGGTTTTGAACTCACCGGCCATCAGCTCGCGCCACTCCTCCTGCTGCTCCTGGCGCATACGCTCCGGATTACGCAGCCAAAGATACTTCGAGCCGACCAGACGCTTGTCGCCAGACTCATCCAGTTCGCGGGACTCCTTGCGGCGCACCGCATCGACGGCCTCGTTGAGATACTTGCTGACGTGAAAGCGATCATGCACCAGATCGGCATTCGGCAACAGCTCCTGAACCGCGCTGGCAAAGGGTTTCCACATGTCCATCGCAACCGCTTTGACCGATTCTTTTTGCTTCTGGTTCAGCGTTTCGAGCGCCTCTTTGGCCGCATCGGTGGTCCGATGTTCGACCACTTCGAGCACACGACCTTGCTCCAGATCGTTCAACGCCGTGACGTAATGATGGCCTGACTTGAAGCTTTTTTCGTCAATCCCCAAATACGTCATCTCATCATTTTCACGCCGTTTCAGCCCGCGTTCGACGGCTCGTTTCATGATCTGATTGAGCGCATGCCAGTCCAATCTGAGCATTTGGGCAGCCGCTTTGATGCTGGCACAGTGCTGCAAAAGTTCGATAGCAAAGCTCTCGAACAGCAGCGTGAAGCGTGAGTGCCTTGCCGCCCACGGTGGCTGAGCGGTTTTGATGCCGTGTTCCTTGCATTGACAACGCGGCAGCCGAGCCACCAGAATCGTCTCAAACTGCATGGTATCCAGATGCCGCCACCGTTGCTCGGCGGTATGATCATAGAGGTTGCCGACCTGACCACAGACAGGACAATCGACCTGTTTGCCCTCATAAACCAGCCGAATCTCGATCTGCTTTCCAGTCATTGACAGATTGATCTTTTCGACTTTCCAGTTTGACGGAAGGCCTATGAGTTGGTGGTAGTGGTGTGACAGACTCTGCATGGGAGATTTCAGCGAGAAGGTTCGACAAGGTTTACAATTACGCCAAGTTACCTGTTATTCACCTTCTTTCCACGAAATTCTGCGAAGAACCGAACTCAGAAAATCTTAAGGATTTTCAATCATCAAACAGGATACTTTTCTGAACGAATTGTTCCCAGCTTGATATTAGAGTCCGCGCCCTGGTTGAATGATGGCTTAGGCACATATGACAAATTAGGATTCTCGGCTAAGATCAAAAAGGTCATCTCTCCAGTTCGAATTTTCTTTAGCACACTTTTTACACACGCTTGCGCCCGTGATGTTATCAGTCTCCATTTCTGTGATTCTAAATTTATTGTTACAAAAATAACATTCCTCCTGAATGCCGTTGCAATGGTTTATTGTTTTTTCAGCTATACTTATTAAATTTGCTGCTTTTTGCTGCTGGAATGACTTAATTGAATGAACAGATTTATTTCTAGATTCGCGAAGAATTTTAAGTGGTGATTGCATTTCTGGTGTAATAACTTTATACTTTAATGCATCATCAATAAGATCACGAGCATTGTTTGTAAATTCCAAACCAACTACTGCTGATATAGTCCCAACTAAACATTTTTCCACTGCTTTCCAAGCCTCGGTGATGGCAATATCAAAATATCCTTCTTTCAATAATTTCTGCGTTAAGAAGAGCGAGTCGATATCTGCTTTGCTTTGAGCTATTGACTTTTTTTTACGGAGTGTTTCAGTATATAACTTATATACAAACTCAACAAGGCCGCTCGACAAAGCACTAATTACGATAGATACAACTAAACTAATGCTTTCGTTCTTTATCGAATTTATATTTGATGCGAGATATGACACTATCGGCGTAAAGACAATTATCAACATCAGAATTATTGGTAGCACTAATGAAATTGCATATGTCAAATTTCCACAAAAATTTAAATTTCTGAAAATTTTGTATTCACCTAATAGACCTAATGCATAAAAATAAATGCTCAACCCAAGTAATCCTGAAAAAATTGCATAGATATGCTTTAACGGAACTTGAGAGCCAAACAACAATAATGTTTGATTCCCGTACTGTTGCAAGAACCCAGGAAGAGACAATAAGGCCGCAAGTAATGCCAATGCGAATGGTGCCTTAAATTTTTATAGTTCATTCATTTGGAATCTCTGGAGATGTCTGAGCCTAACTAATAATTAGATTATTCGTCCTAATTTGCAGTTAATTGAATTTATAATTCACATAAGACGCAATCAAAAAATAGCACAATATCATCAAATATACAACCCCGACTCTTGTGATACTGCTGAAATGATCTGTCAATATCTTTTCCGACAGGGAGCCGTGAATCTGGATTGCCGCGTCGCTGCGCTCCTCGCAATGACTGACAAATAAACGAGTTACCATTCCACTCTTCCCCTTCAATAAAACGGATTCAGCAGTTTGAAAAGGTCGCGGCGTTTGCGGTTGTGGGCTACGACGTCGGCGGGGAGGTCGGCTCGGTGCTTTTTTTGGCGGTGTAGCGCATGAAGGCGTCCACGAACGAGGCGTTGTTCATGAAATGCTGAAAAGCGTAGCCGGGGAAATAAATTCTGGTCGAAAACTCGCTCCGCCAGAGCTGCTCGTAGCGGGTCAGCGCATGGGCGACCGCTTCGGCGGCGTAGCGTCCGGTTTTCAGCGCGTAGTAGATGCCTTCGCCGGTGATCGGGTCGATGAAGCTCCCGGCGTCGTCAGTGAGCCGCACGTTACCCCGGCATCACGTGCCCGGCTTCAGCTTCGCTGTCGGGCAAGCGGCTGCACAACCATGAGCGCCGAGACAGTATAGTGGACCCCGATTTTCAGACAGCGGTTTAAGGTGGTAACTTGCCCGAAAAGAGGGTCAAGTTATGAGCGAAAAGAAACGCAACAAATTCACGGCGCAGTTCAAAGCCAAAGTGGCGCTGG
>JAAXWU010000158.1 GCA_013334855.1 Chlorobaculum sp.
GCGGCTGACGGGCGTATCATCTTCCGGGGTCGCGAAAACGGCGCTGGCAACATGATCACCATCTCGCACGCCGGGGGAGTGCACACGATGTACCTCCACCTGAGCCGCTACGCGCCGACCTGCCGTTACGGCAAAGCGATAAAACAGGGCGAAGTCATCGGTTATGTGGGTTCGACCGGACGCTCGACCGGTTCGCACCTCGATTTTCGGATCATCCGGAACGGCCGTCCGCAAAATCCTCTGGTCGCGCTGAAGCAGAGCGCGCCGCGCCGCTCGCTCTCGTCGAGGGAGCTTCGCAGCTTTATGGCGAGGGTTCAGGCCTATCAGCACCGCCTTGGCAGCGAACGGAAAGTCTTGGTGGCCGACGCTGGCAGAGGCGTCGATCAGATGCTCTGAGCCAACGGACGCCCGTCACGAAAATGGCCCCCGGAATGCTGATCCATCATCCATCAGCTTTCCGGGGGCCTCTCTGTTTCAGGCGAGATGTCGCCGGACGGGTTCGTCACTCCACTTCGACGACCGCTTTTCTCGACACCTTGAGTCCTCCTCTTTTCATCTTCTCTTCGAGCCGCTTGTCGATGGCGCTTCTGGTCGGTCTGGTGGGTTTGCGCATCTTCTGTTCGACCAGCGCCTTGATCAGCAAGCCCTGAAACCGCTCGATGGCATCCTGCCGATTGCGCTCCTGCGTCCGGTAGCGCTGGGCGCGGATGACGATCACCCCCTCCCGCGTGATCCGGCGGTCATTGAGCTTCATGAGCCGCTCTTTAAGCTCCGACGGAAGCGTTGAAGCGCCAATGTCGAAGCGCAGATGCACCGCCGTCTCGACCTTGTTGACATTCTGCCCGCCCGCCCCCTGCGAGCGCATGGCCTTGATTTCAATCTGTTCTTCATCAACCGAAACTCCTCTGGCGATCATCATCATCGGTATATCTCCCTGGTTAACATTGTTACGAAAACGCGGCAAGCACTGGCGAGGCAAGCGTCTCCGCCCAGCTTCGAAACAGAATGCTTCCAATTCCGGTCTCGGCGCAGGAGCGGGTGTTGACCTCGCGGTCGTCGATCAGCAGAAACATGGACGAATCAAGGCCGGTCGAATCGAGCACCTGCCGGAACGCTTCGGGCGAACGCTTCAGCCAGCCGTGCTCGTAGGAGAGCAGGTAGCGATCCATGCTCCTCAGCACCGGAAAGCGGTCGATCAGAAAGGCGAAATGAAGCGGGTCGGTGTCGCTCATGATCCACAACTCATGACGCCGCCTCAACGTTTCGAGCGCGTCGGCGCAATCTGGCATCGGCGTGAAAATATCCTGCCACGCGAGCCGCAACCGGTCGAGCGGCAAGTCGAGCGTGAGCGGATCGGCGGCGATCATGGCGAGATATTCGTTCGGGCCGATCCAGCCGGTATCGTGACGATCCTTGAGATCGCCCTGGCAGTAGCGCTCCATGATGGAGGCCGCGCCCGCTTCGCCATTGCGCGAAACCGTCCGGCAGAAGGGCATGAAGTCAACATTGACCACCACATTGCCAATATCGAGAAGAATGACGCCCATAGAGAGTGATAGTTATGACCGAAGTTCGGGGAGAGAACGAAGCGAGGCCATCCGGCGTGCGTTGCAGATATAGTAACCAAACGGCGCTCAAGTGGCAATGGCAAAATCTCTTCCGGCGGCAACCCTCTCGCTTGGAACTCTTTGCACATCCGTAGCGTCGTATATATGTATATTCATATATCATGCCGGTTTTTACCGACGGCATTCACCTGATTCTGACAGGAGGAAAACAGCCATGGCCAACAACGAACTGAAGCATCAGGCAAATGCGCCCGGCCCGTTCTACGTTACCAGCCCGGAAGATCCCGACGGACAGGGTTGCAATGGCTGCACCATCTGCTACAACGCCGCCCCGGAGTTCTTCGCCGAGGATGAGGAGGGATACGCCTACGTGACGCAGCAACCTGATTCGGAGGCTGATATCGCTCTCTGCCGCGAACAGATCGAGGCCTGCCCAACCAACGCCATCGGCAACGACGGGTTAATGTAAGAAATAGACGCGGTTGACGTTATGGGCACAGTGGACGTAGAAAAAAAGGCCGCATGTTGAGTGCGGCCTTTTTTTATAATCTGTTCAGTCCACAACGCCCAGCTTACACGACGCCCCAGAGCTTGATCTTGAAGTCGTCGCTGCCGCTGGCAATCACCTTGCCGTCCGGCGAGAAAGCGACCGACTGCACTTCGTGCGTGTGGCCACGGTAGGTGTGCACGAGCGATCCCTTCGCCACGTCCCAGAGCCTGACCGACTCGTCGTTGGCCGCACTGGCGATGAGCGTACCGGCGGGGTTGAAGCAGAGGGCGCGGACGCCATCTTCGTGCCCTTCGAGCACCTTGAGCATCTGGCCGGTGGCCGCGTCGAGCACCTTCACCTTGGCGTCACGTCCGCAGAGCGCGATCTTGCTGCCGTCCGGGCTGAACGAGACGAAGTGCGAAAGGGTGTCGCCGGTCTGGTAGTTGGCGATATTCTTGCCGGTTTCGAGATCCCAGATTTTCACCACCGGCTCCTCGCCGCAACTGACGAGCTTTTTGCCGTC
Organism: Chlorobaculum sp.; assembly: GCA_013334855.1. Lineage (GTDB taxonomy): Bacteria > Bacteroidota > Chlorobiia > Chlorobiales > Chlorobiaceae > Chlorobaculum. The sequence continues at coordinate 2,582 of JAAXWU010000158.1, forward strand.
GGCGCTGAAGGCGATGCACTCGATGTAGGACTTGTGGCCGAAAAGGGTTTTCACCTCGTTGCCGGTTTCAACGTCCCAGAACTTGATGGTGGTGTCACGCGAGCAGCTCGCGACCACCTTGCCGTCGGGGCTGAAGGCGATCATGCGCACTTCGGTATCGTGCCCCTTGCAGACGTGAAGGCACTTGCCGGTCACCACGTCCCAGATGCGCACCGTGCTGTCGATGCTGCCGCTGGCCACCTTGTCGCCCTTGGGGCTGTAATCGACGCACTTGACCCAGGTGGTATGGCCCGACATGGTATAGATCGCATTGCCGGTCTCGACATTCCACAGCTTCACCTTCTCGTCGAAACTGCCGCTGACGAGCCTCTTGCCATCGGGGCTGAAGCGTACGCCAAGCACCCGGTCTTCGTGACCGGTGAGGGTTTTGATGAGCGCCGCGTCTTCGCGAACCTGGGGGCGTTTCAGTTCCACCTCTTTTTTGCCGAATATCTTCGATAGAAAACTCATGAGTCTGTGTTCGTTTGATGGTTGCCGGGCGGCGGCACGACGATGCCGGAAAACGCCTTAAAAAAATAGTCCGCTAATTTAAAAAAATTTCTCCGGATCACCCACCATCGAACGCGCCTCGCCATCAGCGGCTTTGGGCAGATTTCGGATAGTTACGCCCCTTCCACTCCGGTCCTTTGCCGAACACCGTACGACGAAACGAGTTGAAGGCGATAAGCATCAGCATCACCTGCGATAATGCGTGCAACAGCGCCGACCAGAGCGGCTGGCGGAACTTCAGCGCGATGATGACGCGGATCAAGAGCGCCACGCCGATCTGCGCCGCCGGGAGCCAAAACGAGGCAAGAGCGTGGTCGCCGCGTAACGCCGAGGAGACGAGAAAGCCGTACGGCGCGAGGTAGAAAAGCGCTACCAGCGCCATCAGCGCCGCGAAGCCCGGAACGCTGTTACCGAGACCGGCGAAGAGATTCTTGGAAAAGCCCTGCCAGAGCTCCCCAAACCCCCGGTACATGCGGCAGCTCACCACATCCGCGCCATCGAAAGCCGCCACCCTGCCGCCCGAGCGCTTGACCGCCTTGCAAAGCCACACATCCTCGACGATGTTGTCGCAGACCGAGCGATGCCCGCCGATCCGCTCGTAAGTGTCGCGGCGGAACAGAATGAACTGGCCGATGGCGTAACAGAAGGCTGGCGAAGGGCTTTTCGAGACCATCGCGATGGGCAGGTAACTGAAGAGAATGTGATAGACCAGCGGCACGATCACATTCTCCCAGAAGCTCCGCATCTCCTGCGCCGGAGTGAGCGAGAGCATCCCCGCGCCGCTGCGGCCCATCGCCTCGACCGCCCGCGGCAGCGCGTCGGGCTGGTGGCGCGTGTCGGCATCGGTAAAGAGCAGCAGCTCGCCCGCCGCAGCCTCACCAAGCTGCTGACAGGCCCACGCCTTGCCATGCCATCCGGCGGGTAGTGGACGGCCCTGGAGAATGCGCAGCCTCGCGCCGGAGGGCGTGGCGGCAATCAGGCGAAGCGCTTCGAGCGTGCCGTCGCTGGAGTGGTCGTCGAGCACGATCACCTCGAAATCCGGGTAACGCTGGGCGAGCAGCGAAGAGACGCACGCCTCGATATTCAGCTCCTCGTTCCGCGCAGGCACCAGAAGCGACACCTTCGGCGCGAA
>JAAXWU010000046.1 GCA_013334855.1 Chlorobaculum sp.
TCAGCGGCCTCATCAATCTCGAAAAGCTGAGCTGCTACAAAACTGACATCTCATCGATTGAGCCGCTCAGGAATCTCAAAAACCTCTCCGAACTCGGCATCAACAGCACGAAGATCACCTCGCTCGAACCGCTGGAGGGACTCGAAAACCTCGAATACCTCCGTTGCAGCCGCACGGCCATCACGAGCCTCGAACCGTTGAGAAATCTGACAGTGCTCAAGGAGCTGAGCATCGATGAGACGGGAGTCTACCACCTCGAACCGCTCGCCGGGCTTCAAGAGCTGGAAGAGCTGAGCATCACCGGCACCCTCGTCGATTCAATAGCCCCGCTGATGAACTTGGTGAATCTCGAAAAACTGGAACTCTCGGCAGGCAGAATCCCGCAAGCGGAAATCGACCACTTCATGCAACTGAACCCGGCGTGCGATGTGGTGATCAAGGCGTGAGGCTGGCGAATTGGCGATAATTGCAAAGGGGATGCTGGCTTGATAAAAATGCCGTCATCCCCTTTTTCATTTGACAGGAGGGATGGATTTGCTTCTTGCCGATTGTCGAATTGGCTGGCGAAACGCGGCGTTAGCCTGAATACTTCACAAATTCAAACTTATTCTGATAACCCTCATTGTCAGCTTGCTCCATCTGTTCATTAAGCTTCTCTTGTAGCAACTCAAAATTCCTATCAGATGCAATATTTAAATCTGGAGTATAGATTCTGCATATATCCAAGCAGTGATCTGTTGGTGAGAATCCATCTATCCTGATAGCAGTTTCTGAGTGTTCTGGAATATCCAAAACCGAATGGTGCAGAAAAGTTACGCCTGATTTGTGATTCAACTCAACTGGTTTACTTGTCATGAACTGAGTACTAACTTTCTGAATTAGATTTTTGTCAATCAATGAGGTAATGCATAATGCCAGGTTTCCTGTATACGAAGTATTTAATTCACTTTCATATTGATACTGTTCATCGGGATCCATCAAAACAACTGGTTTACCATCAACATAAAGACTCGAGTCACAGAAAATCGAGAGTGATACGAAGTCAGAAGTCTCCATCATTGCAATTTCCCACAATGCTTTCAAGCTGATTGCGCCAGGATATTTATCGTTTTCTGCAATGATTCTTGCAAATAAATTTACTCTCCAACTCTCATTGCGTCGAGAAGCTAAATCCTCGAACATATCCCACCAAACAGCCTCACTTTCTGATGCTGAATCATCCATTATGTTTTGATCAGTATCGGCATAAAGAAGAGCCATTTTAATTGTTTTAAGTAAGCGATACTCTTTTTCAAGTTGATCTAACTGAACTCTTAAAAGAGGAGTATTGTTCTCTTTTGAAATAGATGATTCGATTAATTTTCTTCTTGTTTCCTGCATTATATTGAAAACGTCTTCAAATGCCTCTTCGTGATGGCGTAACTGCTGTAGTCTCAAACGACCTGCCACTAAAAAATCCCTCACTATACGTGGGGCGTATGCGAGTAATAAACGACTCAAGCCTGTTGGTTTATTTTCTAATGCGCCATCTAAAGTTGAGACAGCTTGTTCGGCAGTTTTGGCAATTGTGGAGATGTCCATTTTGTAATATGAGATACGAAGTTACTATTTATTCAAATATGGGCGATGATCTTTTAATTCTGGCTCAACAATAATTGAAGAGGCTAATGCATTGAGGCTTGTATTTTGGCAGTTAGAGAGCATTTGTCTTGTTATTTTTTATTCAATAAAAATTTGACTTTATTAACCAGAATAACGTATTAAAATATCTATAAATATTCTTATGCAAGATACGCATAATTTTTTTACTGATTGCTATACCGACAATAAACGAAACTCAATCACAAGAAAATATACAAATTGAAGATCAAATCGTCAATTTGCATAACAATCCGTACTGCACTGCTATTTTCGCTGGAGCGCCCCGACTTGTCGGAACGCCCGTACAATTTCGATTCCAAACCAAAGATACCCAGTACCGCCTTTGAATGGAGGGTTGGAAAAACAGCCCACTTTCAGATAAAATAGGCCCTTCCCTCAAAAGTTGGGTCAGCCGCTACTGTCAAGTCAATACCAAACAGTCATGTACATTCCCTGTACATTTCCCGTCATTGCGAGCCGCGAAACGGCGCGGCAATCCATATGGATTCAGGGCGAGAGCGAAAAGGGATGGATCGTCATGTCCTGGCAGGTCGGAACTCGCGATGACGAATCTCCGTCATTTTTCTTTTGACACACCACTACGGCAATTTCCGGAACTCTGTCGAATCGACTGCCGTATCACTCGATATACATCAGTGGCTGGGTGGCGGAGTGCGTGTCGCCGGGTTTGGCGTGGACGACTGTGACGATGCCGGAGACCGGCGCTTTGACCGGGGATTCCATCATTCATGGCGGCTGTCATCACGCGCTCGCCCTCCTGCCAGCGGAAAAACTGCCTGAAATACACCGAAACACATGACGATTTTGCAGTTAGCGTTGTGGATGATTACATTTACGTGCTTACCTTCGAGGTAATATCATAAACCAGCCTTTCGAGGACATGCGGGATTTACAGCAGCATCACTTCCTTCGCAGCACCGTCATCCGGCAGTCCGTCTCTCCCTTACCTTCATTAACCACATAGTTCAAGGGGGCTTGCAGCATGTCACCTACCTACAGCGACGTTCATCGCCAATCGATTGAAAACCCGGAAGAGTTCTGGGGCTCGCTCGCCGAAAACCTCCACTGGTACACCAAGTGGGACAAGGTTCTCGACGATTCGAATCCGCCTTTTTACCGATGGTTCACTGGCGGCGTGACCAACACCTGCTACAACGCCCTCGACCGGCATGTCGATGAAGGACGCGGCAGCCAGACGGCCGTCATCTACGACAGCCCGGTGACCGGCATTATCGAGAAGTACACCTACCGCGAGTTCCGCGACAAGGTGGCGCTCTTCGCTGGCGCTCTCCAGGCTCGCGGCGTGCGCAAAGGCGACCGTGTCATTATCTATATGCCGATGATTCCCGAGGCGGTCATCGCGATGCTGGCCTGCGCAAGGCTCGGCGCGATTCATTCGGTCGTTTTCGGCGGGTTCGCATCGCACGAGCTGGCCGTTCGCATCGACGACTGCAAGCCGAAGGTTATCGTGTCGGCCTCCTGCGGCGTCGAACATGGAAAGATCATCGACTACTATCGCCTGCTTGACTTCGCCGTCGAACTGGCCCACTTCAAGCCTGAAATCTGCATCGTCCTTCAGCGCCCGCAGATGAGAGCGATGCTGAACGAAGATCGCGACATGACCTGGAAGCAGGCGCTGCTCGGCGTCGCTCCGGCGCAGTGCGTGCCGGTCGAATCGACCGATCCGCTCTACATCCTCTACACCTCCGGCACCACCGGCCAGCCGAAAGGGATCGTGCGTGACAACGGAGGCCACATGGCGGCCCTGAAGTGGACCATGGAGAGCGTTTACAACGTCAAACCGGGCGAGGTGTTCTGGGCGGCCAGCGACGTCGGCTGGGTGGTCGGCCACTCCTACATCGTCTACGCTCCCCTGCTGCACGGCTGCACGACGATCATCTTCGAGGGCAAGCCGGTCGGAACCCCCGATCCCGGCACCTTCTGGCGCATCATCAGCGAGCACGACGTTTCGGTGCTCTTCACCGCTCCGACCGCTTTCCGGGCCATCAAAAAAGAGGATCCCGAAGGCAACTACATCCGCCGCTACAACTTCTCGAAGTTCAGGACGCTCTTCCTTGCGGGCGAACGCGCCGATCCCGACACGGTGCGCTGGGCGGAGAAGCAGCTCCAGGTGCCGGTGATCGACCACTGGTGGCAGACCGAAACTGGCTGGGCCATCGCGGCAAACTGCCAGGGCATCGAGCCCGGTCCGGTCAAATACGGCTCCGCATCCAGAGCCGTCCCCGGCTACGATGTCAAGGTGGTCAACGAAGCGCTCGAAGAGCTTCCCCACGGGACGATGGGCGACATTGTCGTAAAGCTGCCGCTTCCTCCGGGCACCATGATGACCCTCTGGAAACAGGACAACCGCTTCAACGAAAGCTACATGAAGCATTTTCCCGGCTACTACCAGACCAGCGACGCCGGGTACATCGACGAGGATGGCTACATCTACATCATGTCGCGCACGGATGACATCATCAACGTCGCCGGGCACAGGCTTTCGACCGGCGCAATCGAGGCCGAGCTGTGCGAGCACCCGGACGTTGCCGAAAGCGCGGTCATTGGCGTGCATGACGAACTGAAGGGCGAGATTCCGCTCGGCTTCCTTGTGCTGAAGTCGGGCGTCGATACTCCGCCGGAGCTGATCATCAAACACGTGATCGAGTATGTGCGCGAGAACATCGGGCCGGTCGCCTCGTTCAAAACAGCGGTCATCGTCAACCGTCTGCCGAAGACCCGCTCCGGCAAGATTCTGCGCTCAACGATGCGCAAGATCGCCAATTCGGAGGCCTATACCATGCCGCCGACCATTGACGATCCGGCCATCCTCGACGAGATCACAGCGGCATTGCAGACCATCGGCTATGCAAAAACTTCGTAAATCACCTTAACCGTCACCATGATCGACAGAATCGACCATATCGCCATTGCAGTTCAGAATCTCGATAACGCTATCGATACCTTTGTCAACCTCCTCGGATGCGACCGCTCGTCGGTCGTCATCCACGAGGTGCCAGCGGAAAAGGTGCGTGCGGCATTCATTCCGGTAGGACAAACAAAAATCGAGCTGCTCGAACCGCTTGGCGATGACGGCCCTGTCGCTAAATTCCTTTCGAAAAACGGCGAGGGGATGCATCACATCGCCCTTGCGACCGATGGCGTCGTCGAGGAGAGCAAAAGAGTCATGGAGCTCGGCCTCACGCTCCTCGGCGAACCTTCGACCGGTGCGGGCGGCAAGAAGATCGTCTTCCTCCATCCCCGCCAGACCAATCGTGTTCTTGTCGAATTTGTCGAACCTAAACCCGATCATTAATTCATCCATAGCCAGTGAAACACTTCTTCCTGCCTTTTGAGAAAAAAGAGGGATTCAGTTATTCCGCCGAGGTGGTCGAAAGCCTGTCGGAATATGAAAAATACCAGCTCTCGTTTCACCCGGAACGACCGAAGTACCTCGACTACCTGTCAGTCTTCGAAAACGTCTCGGAGTGCCTCTCGAACGATCTCCACGGCAGTTGTCTGATACAGACCCATCGCGCCGAACTCCGCCGTAACGGAAATGCGTGGCCAGTCATGCTCATCGGCCAGCAGTCCGGACCAACCTCCGATTTTGGCGAACTGAAGCGAATCATGCAGCATCATGCCTCGGTGATCAAGTGGAACCACGGCATGCCCACCCCCGCCGCGTTCCAGAAAGCTATTGAGGCTATCGCCATCGCCGGGCGTGAGAACCGCATTGTCATCACGATGATCGATACCGCAGGAGCCGACCCGACCGAGGAGTCGGAGTCTGGCGGCATCGCCTGGAAGATCGGGCGCTGTATGCAGGCGCTCGCCGAATCGAAGGTGCCGACCATCTCGGTGATCATCAATCGCGGATGCAGCGGGGGAGCAATCGCCCTGACCGGCTGCGACGCCGTGCTGGCGATGGAGTACTCGACCTACCTGGTCATCTCGCCGGAGGCGTGTTCGTCGATCCTTTTCAGGACGCGGGACAAGGCGAATCTCGCGGCGGAGATTTCACAAATCACCTCGAAGGAGGGGCTGAAAAACGGCATCGTTGACGAGTTGATTCCCGAAACGGCTGGCCCGGCGCACCGCTTCAAAAGCGAGGCGCTCGAATCGTTCCGCGAGGTGGCTGGACGCTGGATCGAGGCGTTTGGCGAGGCTCCGGCGGAAACCCTTCAGCAGCGCCGCATCGAGCGCTGGCAGAAGATCGGCCAGTGGGGAACGACGACCGAGGAGCATATCCTCACCTACGAAAAAAAGGTCTCTTTCTTCATCGACAAACCGAAAAAGAACCTCTTCATCAGCCGCCACAAGCGCTGCCGGAACGATGAGAAAAGGCATGTCGTCGATCCGGTGCTCTACAGCAAGCTGCTGGCTGACAATTTCGTCTGCGCCACCTGCGGCCACCGCTATGTCCGCCTCAGCGCCCGCGACTACATCGAGCTGATCCTCGACGAGAATTCGTTCACCGAGCACCCGGAAACGCGCTACATCGTTGACCGCGATATTCTGAATTTCCCGGAGTACGCCGACAAGCTCCATGAAGACCGCGTGAAAAACGGCATGACGACAGCGCTCATCACGGGTGACGGCGCGATTGACGGCACGGATGTCGTGCTCTGCGCCACGAGCTTCGGCTTCCTTGGCGGCTCGTTCTGCATGTCAACCGGCGAGAAAATCTGGCGCGCCTGCCAGATCGCGCTCGAAAAGCGCCGCCCGGTGATCGTCCAGGCCGCGGGCGGAGGCGCTCGTATGCACGAGGGGTGCTCATCGATGGTCAGCATTCCGAAAATTCATCTCGCTTTGTCGCTCGTCGAGCAGGCCGGGCTGCCGGTCATCACCATCGTCACCGACCCGACGCTTGGCGGCGTGGCTATCGGCTTCGGCTCGCGCGGCATCAGGATTTTCGAGCACAACGCAGGCAACATCGGCTTTTCGGGCAAGCGCGTGATCGAGCAGTACACCGGCAAGAAGACCTCGAAGGACTTCCAGACCACCAACTGGCTTCAGTCGAAGGGATTCGTCGATATGGTGTCGCATCCGCTCGAACTCAAACGCCGCATTGGCGAGATCATTCAAAACCGGAGACTCTGTTGAACCGCAGCATTATTCGCTTATTATTAAAGCGTGAACCCGCAAAATACCCTGCCGATGTCCCGGACTGAATCGCTTTTCTCATGCTTCCCATCCGTAGACGCCGCCCTCTGGAAACAGAGGGTGCTTGAAGAGCTTAAAGGCGCGGAATACTCTAAAATCGTCTGGAAAACACCCGAGGGCTTCGATATGGAGCCCTGGTACAACCGCAACACCGCCGCGCCCGCGCCGGAGGTGCCGTTCCAGCGCGTATCGAACCGCTGGAGAATCTGCCAGCAGATTGGTGTTGACAAGCTTCTCGACGATCCGGCGCTTCTTGACGACGCGATTGCCGGTGGCGCGGAGGCCATCGAACTCTGCTTCGGGGGTGTTCCTGAAAACGCCGAACTGGAGCGGCTGCTATCGGCGCTTCAGGAGGTCGATCTGACGCAAGTCGCGCTCTACCTCTCGGGCGCGATCTACGATCCGGCAGCCCTGCTCGAACGTCTCGCAACGCTGCCCGGCTTCGCCTCGAACTCCGGCGCGATGCTCTTCGACGCGCTCACGGCAGGAGCTGACGCCGCGCTGCCGCTACCGCCGCATTCGGGATTCCGCACGATTGCCGTCGATACCACGCGCTTCCACGAAGCGGGCGCGACCATCACGCAGGAACTCGCTATCGCGCTCTCCGGCGTGAGCGATTGCCTCAACCGGATGACCGAGGCTGGAGCGGATGGCGCCGAGGCCGCCGCCGCCATCGAGATTGTCTTTGCCGTCGGCACCAGCCACTTCCCGGAGCTTGCCAAGCTTCGTGCGATGCGTGCGATGTGGCCGCAACTGCTCGCCGCGTATGGCGTCGCGGCGGATGCGTCGGCGGAGCCGCGAATTTTCGTCCGCTCCTCGATCCGCTCGATCTCGACGCTCGATCCCTATACCAACCTTTTGCGCCTCTCGACCGAAGCGCTCTCGGCGATCCTCGGCGGATGCGACACGCTGCAACTCGCGCCGTTCGATCCTGCCGGGTCGGTCAACGCAGAGCTCTCGGAAAGGATCACCCGCAACATCCAGCTTCTTTTGCGGGAGGAGTCGAGCCTCGGCCACGTCGTCGATCCCGCCGCCGGTTCGTTCTATATCGAAACCATGACCGCCTCGCTTTGCCGCGAAGCCTGGAAGTTGTTCCAGCAGATCGAAGCGAAGGGCGGCCTCGGCGTCGCGGAGGCCAGCGGCACTATCGCCGCCATGATCGCTCCAGCGGCCAGCGCTCGCCGCAAGGCGGTCAACACGCGCCGCCGGACGCTGGTCGGCATCAACCGCTACACGGTGCCGCCGTCGGCCGAAGTCGTGGCTGCGCTGAAACATGGAGCCGCAAAAGCCGAAGAGTTCGAGAAGCTGCGGATGCGCATGGTCGCTCACGCCGCCGCCGGAGGCTCGACGCCCCGCGCCGCGATCTGGCTGCATGGCGATCCGTCCAAAAGCCTGCGGGTGGCCGCGTTTGCCGAGGATTTCCTGCGTAGCGGCGGCTTCGAGGTGCTGCCCGCCGTGACCATCGATCCCAAAACCTGCAACTGCCGCACGATGCTGCGTGCGGAACCCGACATCGTCGTCTTCTGCTGGAGCGGCGACAGCGATCTCGCCAATGTGCCGACCATCTGCGCAACCATTCAGGAGCTGCGCAAGGAGAGCATCATCATCATGGCGGCCAAGCCACCGGAAAATGCCGAAGCGCTGCTCAGGGCGGGCCTTGACCGCTTCATCCATCTTGGCAGTGACGCTTACGCCGACCTGCTTTCGCTGCAACATAAAACCGGAGTGCTATGAGACCCGACTTTTCCAGCATCCAGCCTTTCGCGACGGCTGATCCGGCAACGCGCCAAACCGGCGGCGAAAGCTGGGCCACGCTCGAAGGCATTCCGGTTCATGCGAGCTACGGAAGCCCGGAGGAGCCAATGCCTGACTTCGCGCCCGGATTCTCCCCCTTCATCGCCGGGCCGTATGCCAGCATGTACGCCACCAAACCGTGGACGATCCGCCAGTACGCGGGCTTCTCGACCGCCGAGGAGTCGAACCGCTTCTACCGCCAGAACCTCGCGGCGGGCCAGAAAGGGCTGTCGGTCGCCTTCGATCTGCCGACCCATCGCGGCTACGACTCCGACCATCCGCGTGTTGTCGGCGACGTCGGCAAGGCGGGCGTGGCTATCGACTCGGTCGAGGATATGAAGATTCTCTTCGACGGCATTCCGCTCGGCGACATCTCGGTTTCGATGACCATGAACGGCGCGGTGCTGCCGGTGATGGCCTTCTACATCGTCGCGGCGGAGGAACAAGGCGTCGCGCCGGAGAAGTTGAGCGGCACCATCCAGAACGACATCCTCAAAGAGTTCATGGTGCGCAACACCTACATCTACCCGCCGGAACCCTCGATGAAGATCATCGCCGACATCTTCCGCTACACCAGCGAGCGGATGCCGAAGTTCAACTCGATCAGCATCTCCGGCTACCACATGCAGGAGGCGGGAGCGACCGCTGACCTCGAACTGGCCTTCACCCTGGCCGACGGCCTCGAATATATCCGCACGGGACTTGCCACAGGACTCGACATCGACGCCTTCGCGCCGCGCCTGTCGTTCTTCTGGGGCATCGGCATGAACTACTTCATGGAAATCGCCAAGCTCCGCGCAGCTCGCGTGCTCTGGGCGAAGATCGTCTCGCAGTTCAACCCGAAGAATCCCAAATCGCTCATGCTCCGCTCGCACTGCCAGACCTCCGGCTGGAGCCTGACCGAGCAGGATCCCTTCAACAACGTCACGCGGACGGCCGTCGAGGCGATGGCGGCGGCGCTCGGCCACACGCAGTCGCTGCACACCAACGCGCTCGACGAGGCGATCGCGCTGCCCTCGGTCTTCTCGGCGCGTATCGCCCGCAACACACAGATTTATATTCAGGAGGAGACCGACATCACCCGTGCCATCGATCCCTGGAGCGGCTCGTATTACGTCGAGGAGCTGACGCGCCAGCTCGCCGAAAAAGCGTGGGCAATCATCGAGGAGATCGAAGCGGCGGGCGGCATGGTAAAGGCCATCGAGCAGGGGTTGCCCAAGATGCAGATCGAGCAGGCGGCCACCCGCAAGCAGGCGCGCATCGACAGCGGCAAGGAGACCATCGTCGGCGTCAACGCCTACAGGACAGAGCACCGGACGGAGATCGATCTGCTCGAAGTGGACAACACCGCCGTGCTCCGCCAGCAGCTCGCCCGCCTTGAAGAGATCAAGCAATCACGCGACAACGAGGCCGTCCGCGAGGCGCTCGAAGCGCTCGAACGGTGCGCCGAAACCGGCGAGGGCAATCTGCTCGCGCTCTCGGTCGATGCCGCCCGCAACCGCGCCACGCTTGGCGAAATCTCCTCGGCGCTCGAAAAGAGCTACGGGCGCTACCGCGCCACGACGCGGCTCAACACAACCATCTACCAGTCGCAGATGCAGGACAACAACCTCTTCCTGCAAGCCAGGGAGCTTGCCGACTCCTTCGCCGAACTCGAAGGACGCCGCCCGCGCATCCTCGTGGCCAAGGTCGGCCAGGACGGTCACGACCGCGGCGCGAAGGTGATCGCCGCCGCCTTCGCCGACATCGGCTTCGATGTCGATATTTCGCCGCTCTTCCAGACGCCGGAGGAGATCGTCCGTCAGGCGCTCGACAACGACGTGCATATCGTCGGCATATCGAGCCTCGCGGCTGGGCACAAAACGCTGGTGCCGCAGGTGGTCGAAGGATTGAAGGAGGCCAATCGCGGCGACATTCTCGTGATCGCGGGCGGCGTCATTCCCGAGCGCGATTACGACTATCTCTACGAGCGCGGCGTGGCGGGCGTCTTCGGCCCCGGCACGGTGATCGCCGAGGCGGCCATCAAGCTGCTCGCGCTCCTGCACGAACATCACCAGTGAAGAGAGAGCGGACGACACGATGAGCGGCAGGCAGCGGCATGAACCCACGGTCGAGGAGTTCGTCGAGGGGATCAGGAGCGGCGACCGCCACCTCTTGAGCCGCGCCATCACGCTCGTCGAGTCGAGCCGCCCGGAGCACGAGCGGCTGGCGCACCAGATTCTCGACCGCTGCATCGGCAGTGGCGGCGACTCGATCCGCGTCGGCGTCACCGGCGCTCCGGGGGCGGGGAAGAGCACCTTCATCGAAGCGCTGGGGCTTCATCTCACTGACGCGGGCAAGCGCGTCGCCGTGCTCGCCATCGACCCGAGCAGCTCGCGCTCGAAGGGCAGCATCCTCGGCGACAAGTCGCGCATGGAGCAGCTCTCCGCCCGCCCGGAAGCCTTCATCCGCCCGACGGCCACGTCGGGCTTTCTCGGCGGCGCCGCGCCGCGCACGCACGAAACCATCCTGCTTTGCGAAGCCGCCGGATACGAGGTCATCATCGTCGAAACGGTCGGCGTCGGCCAGTCGGAGATCGTGGTCAACTCGATGGTCGATTTTATCCTGCTGCTCATGCTGCCCGGATCGGGCGACGAGCTGCAAGGCATCAAGCGCGGCATCATGGAGATCGCCGACGCGGTGGCCGTCAACAAGGCGGACGGCGACCGCCGCAGGATTGCCGAGGTCTCGAAGGCCGACTGCGAGTCGGCGCTGAGACTGTTGCCGGAGAAGCATCCGGGATGGGAGCGGAAGGTGCTGCTCACCTCCGCCCTCGAAGGCGCGGGCATCGGCGAAGTGTGGCGGAATATCGAAGCGTTCGCCGCCGCGATGCGGCAAAGCGGCGAGTGGCGCGAGCAGCGCCGCGAGCAGTTGCGCCACCTCTTCCACGCCATCGCCGAAGAGCGCCTGAAACGCGAGTTCTACAGCTATCCGGCAGTGAAAGTCGCGAAAGCGCAGATCGAACAGCAGGTTCTCACCGGTTCGCTCACCCCCTTCAGCGGAGCCGTGGAGTTGCTCGAAGCTTTTCGGGGGCGGTGAGTGCGGCTCATCTTGCTCTTAAACCTATAAGTCCTATAGGTCGTATATGACCTATAGGACTTATAGGAAATGCAATTCCACCGGCAAAGTGCCAAGTTACTCCTCGCTGATGAACTCCTTCTCCGTGGCCTTGACGATCAGCACGGGGATCGAGGCTTTGCGCACCACCGCTTCGGCGACGCTGCCCATGAACAGGCGGCTGAGGCTGTTCAGCTCATGAAGAGGTAAGGCTTCCACTCGTCGGAGACCGGCAGGTAGTGCTGGCGCATGAGGGTGATGTGGCTCGGCCTGGACGGCTTTTTCAGCAGGGTCATGCCCGCTTCGGCTGGCGTGCGATTGCTCTTTTTCGCATTGCAGGGCTTGCAGGCGGTGACAAGGTTCTCCCAACTCTCATCGCCGCCACGCGATTTCGGGATCACGTGGTCGAGCGTGAGTTCGGCCTCCCCGCCTCCGCAATACTGGCACCTGAATTCATCCCGTCTGAAAAGGTTTTTCCGGTTCAACACAGCGCCTCGATACTCGACCCGCACGAACACGGTCAGCCGGACGATGCTCGGCATCGGGTAGCTCTCCGTCACCGTGCGGATGCGGTGCACCGGATGGCTGGCGACCATCATCGCCTTGCCGCAAAAGAGCAGCAGCACGGCGTTGCGTGCGTCGCAGATGCTCAACGGCTCGTAACTGGCGTTAAGCACCAGAACTTTGGTTGTTTGCAGGAACATGATTGTATCCGTATGCCGGAAGTCGCCGGTGTTCAGCCCTTCCTGTCCTTTTTCAATGGCGACAAGCTCAAGGCTTAATCCTCAATATTCAGATTTTTTTCAGAAAAACCTCGCCACGGCAAAAGCGCCTTCATGGTTCAGCACCGCCCAGACGCGGTGACGCTTGCGGTCGATGCCGTGCGAACCGAGAGCGTATCCCCTTTTCCACGGCCCGTCGATGAAGGTCGCGGAACCGCCGCCATTGGCCTCGACGGCGTTGACCCACCGCCCGGCGGAGTCCCTCGTCACGAGGCCGAACCGCCCGCTGGCTATCGTTCCGCGACGAAGCTGTTTCGGATCGTATCGCATCGACAGCACGAATGTGTCAGTCGGATCGCCGCCCGGATCGCCCAACCCGCTGATCAGCAATACGTCGCTTGCCAGTTTTTCTTTGGCGTGTTTCGACGAGTTGACGGCAATCCAGCCGGTGCTGACCACTTTCGTCAGCGGTCGCCCCTTGCCGCCAGCCGTATCGAGCGTGTCATCTTTTGCCTCGCTCGCGTTGAGGCCGTCGAGAATCCGCGCCTCGCTGGCGTTGAACCGATCCCGGACCACCGCGTAACTCGCCCCCTGCGCAACGAGAAACTGCTTGCCGTTCAGGCTGTAGCTCCAGCGCTCCTTTTTGACGAAGTGAAAGGTCGGCGTCACGCCGGTGTCCGTCCTGCCAGCGCCTTGCGGAAAGCTGGCATCGGACTGCCAGTGGCCATGATCGTCGGCATGGTAATCGACCGTGACGGTCGGGCCGTCGATGGTATAGATATAGTAGCCAACCGTCTCGCGCTCCTGCGAAACCGAAATCTCCCGGCTCTTCTGCCCGAACCATTTGGCGTCGCCGAGAAATCCCGGTTTGTAGAACTTGGTGCTGACCGATTGGGCAATGAGCTGCTCGACCTGCGATTTGCCGTCGGGACTCTTGATGATCGATCGCTGATGAATATGGTCGTGGCCGGAAATGAAGTATCTGACGCCATTGTTTTGCAAGCTGGCCAGAAATGCGTTCTGCCAGTCGGCATGCTCGTTGGCGTAACCGCTGAAGAGCGTGTCCTGATGCCCCTCGCCGATCATTGGCTGGTGCGACAGCACGAAGGCGTGCGGCGCCTTCCGCTTGCGCCGGTCGAGCCGCTCGCTGATCCACGGCTGCTGGTCGGCGATGGTGTAGCCGGAGGGGTAGTGCGTGGAATTGGCAACCACCCGGCCCGGCACCTGCCAGTTGTCGATGATGACGAAACGCGCACGCTCCTCGCCCTCTCCGCAGTCGAACGAGTAACTCAGGCCGTCGAGATCGCGGCTCACCTCGACCGGGCTGTTGAAGTTTGAACCAATCCGGTAGCGCGTCCCGCTTTGCGTCACGAAGCCGCCGTCGCGGGTCTGCGGATAGCGGATTTTGAACCCTGCTGCGCCATGGCCGTTGTCCTGGCGATACGTTTCATGATTGCCCCGGAAGGCGAAGAATCCGATGCCCGCGTCGATGAGCGGACGGGCGGCTGCCACACGCTCTTCCTCGGAAAGCTCCCTGCCGTCGTCGCTCAGATCGCCGACCTGGATGACGAACTTCACCCCCGCGTCGATGAACTGCCGGTTCACCTGTTCGATGATCGAAACCGGCACGGTGCCGGGGTTCCGCCCCGCCGGATCGGCGCATGTCCACTGCGTGTCGCCCATCACCCCGAACTTCCACGGCGCGGCACTCAGCGCCGCCGGAAACTGAAACAGCACAAACAGCGCGAAAACTACGCCCGATTTCCTGAACAGGCAACGAATGCTCATGGCAACTTTCTATTGTTTTGCAAAACGCCCGACTCACCAGCAAAAATAATCTATTGCATTCACCCTCCCCGTGCCAATTTTGCAAACTTCTCGCTCTCCTCCTCAGTCCACCCCGTCCACAACGTCCACCAAGTCCACTTCCCCCCAAAATTCCCCTCCCCGCCAGCACAAAACTTTTGCATTCCAGCACGCCATTTCGTACATTTGTTGCTGATTTTCCGGCATCCCCATTACCTATGGACACGGTGCCAAAAGCTCTCTGGCGGGATTCGTCCCCGGAGCTTGCCGAAAGGCTTCCCGTGTCCCGTCTGTCCCATCACGACATTCAACCTCACGAGAACGCCGTTTCGGTAAATTCGCCGGACCTCCGCAGTTCTTGTCGTTCGATTAACAAAAAACCGAAAGGGAACCCATGTCACAAACCAGGTACTTCTTTACCTCCGAATCCGTTTCCGAAGGCCACCCGGACAAGGTAGCCGACCAGATTTCCGATGCGATTCTCGACGAGTTCATCAAGCAGGATCCCAACTCCCGCGTCGCCTGCGAAACCTTCGTCACCACCGGACAGGTGATCGTCGGCGGTGAAGTCACCACCAAAGGCATTGTGGACGTCCAGACTGTCGCCCGCAAGACCATCACCGAGATTGGTTACACCAAGGGTGAATACATGTTTGACGCAAACTCCTGCGGCATCCTCTCCGCCCTGCACGCGCAGTCGCCCGACATCAACCGTGGCGTTGACCGCAAGGAAGAGATCGCCGACGAGTTCGACCGCGTTGGCGCCGGCGACCAGGGCATGATGTTCGGCTACGCCTGCACCGAGACCCCGGAGCTGATGCCCGCCGCCATCCAGTTCGCCCAGCAGCTCGTGAAAGTGCTTGCCGACATCCGCAAGGCTGGCCAGATCATGACCTACCTCCGCCCCGACGCCAAGAGCCAGGTCACGCTCGAATACATCGACGAGAAGGTTGCCCGCGTTGACGCCGTGGTCGTCTCCACCCAGCACGATCCCGAACCGGCTGGCATGAGCGAAGCCGATTTCCAGGCGCTCATCCAGAAAGAGGTGATCGAGAATGTCGTCCGCAAGGTCATTCCCGCCGAGCTGCTCGACGAGAACACCAAGTTCCACATCAACCCGACCGGCCGCTTTGAAATCGGTGGCCCACACGGCGATACCGGTCTGACCGGCCGCAAGATCATCGTCGACACCTACGGCGGCGCAGCTCCGCACGGCGGTGGCGCGTTCTCCGGCAAAGATCCGTCGAAGGTCGACCGCAGCGCCGCCTATGCCGCCCGCCACGTCGCCAAGAACATCGTTGCCGCCGACCTGGCCGACAAGTGCACCGTGCAGGTCTCCTACGCCATCGGCGTGGCCCGTCCGGTCTCGATCTACATCAACACCCACGGCACCGGCAAGCACGGCCTGTCCGACGCCGAGATTCAGGAGAAAGCCGAGGCGATCTTCGATCTTCGCCCGCTGGCCATCATCCGCCGCTTCAACCTCGACCGTCCGCACGGCTGGTGCTACCGCGACTCCGCCGCTTACGGCCACTTCGGTCGCGACATCTTCCCGTGGGAAAAGACCGAGAAAGTCGGTGAGCTGAAAGCCGCTTTCGGCCTCTGATCCATATTCCTTCGAAAGCCTCTGTGAACTCGTTTTGCAGGGGCTTTCCCCTGTTCCGAACAAACTGACACCAAACCAACAGAGATCATGACAACTGAAGCAGCAATGCTCCAATACAAGGTGGCCGATATAACGCTCGCCGAGTGGGGCCGCAAAGAGATTGAAATCGCTGAAAAAGAGATGCCGGGCCTGATGGCTACGCGCAAAAAATACGAAGGCCAGAGGCCGCTTGCGGGCGCCCGTATCGCTGGCTCCCTGCACATGACCATCCAGACCGCCGTGCTGATCGAGACGCTCGTCGAACTCGGCGCGGATGTGCGCTGGGCGAGCTGCAACATCTTCTCGACGCAGGATCACGCCGCCGCAGCCATCGCCGCCGCTGGCGTGCCGGTGTACGCCTGGAAGGGCGAGACCCTCGACGAGTACTGGTGGTGCACCCGCCAGATCCTCGAATTCGAAGGCGGCCTCGGCCCGAACCTCATCGTCGATGACGGCGGCGACGCGACATTGATGATCCACCTCGGCTACAAGATCGAGAACGATCCGTCGATGCTCGACAAAGTGCCCGGCAACGCCGAAGAGAAGGCGCTCTTCCAGCAGCTCAAGGACGTTTTCGCCGAAGACACCCAGCGCTGGCACAAGGTTGCCGCCGACATGAAGGGCGTCTCCGAGGAGACCACCACCGGCGTGCATCGCCTCTACCAGATGATGGAGAAGGGCGAACTGCTCTTCCCGGCCATCAACGTCAACGACTCGGTCACCAAGTCGAAGTTCGACAACCTCTACGGCTGCCGCGAGTCGCTCGCTGACGGCATCAAACGCGCCACGGACGTCATGATCGCCGGCAAGGTTGCCGTTGTGCTCGGCTACGGCGACGTAGGCAAAGGGTGCGCCCACTCGATGCGCACCTACGGCGCTCGCGTGATCGTCACCGAGATCGATCCGATCTGCGCATTGCAGGCCGCCATGGAGGGCTTTGAAGTCACCACCATGGAAGAGGCTGTCAAGGAAGGCAACATCTTCGTCACCACCACCGGCAACAAGGATGTGATCACCCTCGAACACCTCACCCGGATGAGGGACGAAGCGATCGTCTGCAACATCGGTCACTTCGACAACGAAATCCAGGTCGATGCGCTCAACAACTTCAAAGGCGCCACAAAACTCAACATCAAGCCGCAGGTTGACAAGTACATCTTCGAAGATGGCCGCTGCATCTACCTGCTCGCCGAAGGCCGCCTCGTGAACCTCGGTTGCGCCACCGGCCACCCGTCGTTCGTGATGAGCAACTCCTTCACCAACCAGACCCTCGCCCAGATCGAACTTTGGAAGAACGACTACAAGGTTGACGTGTACCGTCTGCCGAAGCAGCTCGACGAAGAGGTGGCCCGCCTGCACCTCGGCCAGATCGGCGTCAAGCTGACCACGCTCACCCAGGAGCAGGCCGACTACATCAGCGTCCCGGTCGAAGGCCCCTACAAGCCCGAACACTACCGCTACTGATCTGCGGTTATACGGAAGATCGACGTGAAAAAAGGCAGTCCCACAAAGGCTGCCTTTTTTTGTTTCCCCGCCGGGAGCGCCAAGCGCCTGCTTGGCACTGATTCCAATTCCATAGTGTTTCAACGATCACCGTCGCTGTCATACCAAAAGCAAGGCACTAAAGTGACCTTGTTAATAATCGTTTTGATCTGAAAATGGAATTACCCCTCTCCCACAAAGCGCCGGCAGAATACACACGACACTTTGCGCTCTCGTTACGCTTGAGTAAATTACGTTCAAAAGAATGCGACACGCATAACTCCGCCTTTTCATTCCCGTTATCTACATATTGAGATATGGTATTACCTCCCCAGTTGACCCCTCTTTCAAAGATTCTGGAAAGAGATCATCCTAATAAAGTGCTCTTGTTGGTCGGGGCGGGTATCCCGATGGGGGCAACTGGTGCGCCATATGCTTCATGGTTCGGCCTTCTGGAACATGGTATAGATCATTTGGTACAAACCAGTGTCTTTACCGATTCTCACAGAGATTCATTAATCAACTCTCTGCGGAGTGCTTTCACTCCCTTCGATTTAAATTTTGCACTCCGACATGCAGAAAATGTTGAGGTTAACTTGCAAACGCCGAATATTGATGCCTTTGCTGAATGGTTAGAAACGGTTTTTCGTGGTTTCCGGCCATTGAAAGGTAGGACCGAGACTCTCGACGCCCTTCGGGAGCTTCAGCAGGCAGGCGTCTTGTTAGCCACAACAAACTATAGTGGACCCCGATTTTCAGACAGCGGTTTAAGGTGGTAACTTGCCCGAAAAGAGGGTCAAGTTATGAGCGAAAAGAAACGCAACAAATTCACGGCGCAGTTCAAAGCCAAAGTGGCGCTGGAGGCGATCCGGGGCGACAAAACGCTGAACGAAATCGGTAGCGAATTCTGTTTTGGTTCAGCGTGAATTGGAGAAATCGACCGTTTGAGTTAGAGTGCAAAAACGGAGGAATTCACCATGCGAAAAGTGAGAAAAAACTACACCCCACAGGAAAAGGTCGCTCTCCTGAAA
>JAAXWU010000159.1 GCA_013334855.1 Chlorobaculum sp.
GCCAGACCGAGGCCGATCCCCCGGCTGCTGCCCGTGATGACGATCACCCTGCTCATGGGGTTACTACGGACAAGTCATGGCTCAGACAAGCACGATAGGCCCGGCAAAGGAGTAGCCGACGCCGTGCGTGGTTTTCAGGGGAATTCGAAGGTCGAGATCATCCTTTTTTCTCCGCAACCGGTGCACGAGGGCGTCGAGCGCCTTGTTGCCGAATTCGTCGTTGTCATAATCGAGCGCCTTCAGCAAATCCTGACGCTCGACAACTTCGTTGGGAGAGGCCGCCAGCTTTTCGAGCAGATCGAACTCCTTGGAGGTCAGCGACACCTCGCTCCCCTGCGGAGAGTGGAGGATGCACTGGTTGCGCGAGAGCGACCAGCCTGGTTCGGCAGCTTTGGGCGGCGCGGACGCGGCTTGCGGCAGCTCGCGTGAGACGCTCTCTTCGTTTTTATCGATGCGCCCGAGCAGGCTTTCGAGCGAGGCGGCAAGCTCGGAAAAATCGATCGGCTTGACCATGTAGATGTCCGCGCCGGAGCGATAGGCCGTAATCTTGCTGTCGAGGGATGATTGCGCGGTCAGCATGACGATGCGCATGTTGGTGTTCTTGCGGATGAACTCGGCCAGCACGAGGCCGTTCTGGTCGGGCAAGCCGATGTCGAGCACCACGATCTGGTACTCCTGCCGGGTGATGCAGTTATAAAACTCGAGTGCGGAGGAAACTCCAGTCACTTCGATACCGGCAAGCGCGAGGTATTCGACCATGCTTTCGCGGAAATCACAGTCGTCCTCGACTACTATAATATTATGATGATTGGGCATGTTCAGTCATTGATGAATAACTGAACAGTATAGCTCAATCTTTTTTTCCGGTCAAGGGCAAATTGATGACCGCTTCGACTCCCGATTCGATTCCAGAAAGACTGACACTGCCATGATGGTGCTCGATAATGTCCTTGACCAGCCACAGGCCGATGCCCGCACCGCCGGTGTTGACTGCATTGCTGCCGCGCCGGTACTTTTCGAAAAGCTCGCTGCTTTCGGCGTTGGTAATGCTTTTTCCATGATTGCGGATGGTGATAATCACCTCGCCATTCTCGATATGGGACTCCATGTCGATTGGCGTTTCGAGGGGCGAGTATTTCCTCGCGTTGTCGAGCAGGTTGAAGATGGCCATTTTGAACTGCCCCTGCTCGCCGACGATCTCCGTTCCGTTGAGTTGACTCGAATAGTGCACAGCTTTTTCCGGCCACATCGACTGGAACGCCTCGATCTGCGAGACAATCGCCGGGTCGAGGGTAAAGTTCGTGACCGTCAGCGCCTCCCGCGATTCGAGAATGCGGCTCTCCTGAATCGAGACCTCCATCACCTCCACCAGCCGTTCGATGGCTCGCTTGATCTTGTTCATTTCACGCTGCTGGGAGTAATCGCCGCTCTTGTGCTTGAGCGTGATAAGGTCGAGATTGCCGCGGATGATCGCCAGCGGCGTGCGGTATTCGTGGGAGATCATGCTGAGGAAGCGGTGCAGTCGCTCGACCTCCTCCTGCAACTGCTCCGTGCGGTCGGCCACGGCCTGTTCGAGCTGGCTGATGCTCGCCTGCTGAAGCTCCTGCACGGTAATATCGGTCATCATCAGAAGCAGATTGTTCTGGCCGGTGATGCTGATCGATTCAGCGGAAAGAAGAATGGTGATGGTTTTGCCCGACCGGTGCCTCAATTCGAGCTGCCGGTTCGAGACCCGGCCAAACTCCTGAAGATCGTGCATGATGTCGTGGTGATCCTCGTGATGGAGGTACACGCCAAGCTCGCTGAAGCGTCGCCCGATCACCTCCTCCCGTGAATAGCCGAGCAGTCTGAGCCACGAGGCGTTGACGTCGAAGAGCATCCCCTCCTTGAAATCGCCGATGCCGATGGCGACCGGCGAAAATTCAAAGATGTTCCTGAACTTCTGCTCGCTCTCCTTGAGCAACAGCTCGGCCTGCTTCCTCACGGTGATGTCCTGCACGATGCCGGAGAGATAGTGTACCCGTGCGGTGCTGTCGTAGTTGAAGGCGCCGAACAGCCATATCCAGCGCAGCCGCTTGTCGGCCGTGCGTATCCGGCACTCGACGGTGAAGTTTTCGTGCGTTTTGAGACATTTATCGATCTTCGCCCTGACCGCCAGGCGCTCTTCCGCCACGATGTGGTCGATGAATCTGTCGAACGTCCACTCCGTGCTGATCGAATCGTATCCGAAAATGCGGGCGTGTTCGATGGTGCGCTGAGCGGTGAAATCTTTCAGGTTCAGCGTCCAGATGCCGATGTTGCCCTTCTGGATGACGAAGTTGAGCTTTTCCTGGCTCTTTCGCCACTCCTCCTCGGCTTTTTTGCGGTTGGTGATATCCATGACCGTGCCGAGAAAGGTGCATGCCTCTCCATCCACCGGATTCAGCGGAACACCCCGGCACATCAGCCAGTGAACCGAGCCATCGGGATGGAGGACGCGGTACTCGACGCCGAAATCGACGTTCCTGTTCGCAGCGGAGATAATGGTTTCGAAGGTCAGATCGCGATCTTCCGCATAGACGTTGCTTTCACAAAGCTTGTGCGATGGCGTGACGCTGTAGGGTTTCAGGCCGTAGAGTTTCCATATCTGCTCGGACCATGTCACCCTGTCGGTCTTGAAATCCCACTCCCAGACACCAGCGCCGGTCGCTTCGAGCGCGAAGTTGAACCTGAAGCGGCTTTCGTTCAGTTCGATCTCGACGCTCTTGCGTTCGGTAATGTCGATAATCGTGCCGATATAGCCCACGGTCTGGCCATTCTCGTCCTGCCGTGGCTTGCCGCGTGACATGAGCCAGTGTACCGTGCCGTCCGGGTGCAGCGTCCGGTATTCGACATTCAGATCGCGCTGATTGCTGGAGGCTTCGATGACGCCTCTGACGGCCATGTCACGATCCTCGGGATGAATGGCGCTCGCCCAGAGGTCGAACGAGGGATTGACGCCTGGAGTGGGTGACAATCCATAGAGCGACCAGATTTCGTCGGACCAGATGTTTTCGCCGGTTTCCAGATCCCACTCCCAGACTCCAGCCCTGGCGGCTTCGAGCGCCTGGCTGAGTCGTTTGCGGTTTTCGATCAGTTCGAGTTCGATCTGCTTGCGCCCGGTGATGTCGATGATCGTGCCGATATAGCGGACAAGCTCGCCGTTGGCGTCGAAGATCGGCATGCCGCGTGAGGTGAGCCAGTGCACCGAGCCGTCCGGATGGATGGCGCGGTACTCGACGGCGGCGGCCTCGACATTCCTGACCGCCTCCTTGATGAGCTTCGAGGCTGTTTCCCGGTCTTCGGGATGGACGGTATCGACGCAAAGCTGATGGTTGAGCGGCTTGCTGCCGGGCTTGAGTCCATAAAGCCTCCAGACCTGATCCGACCAGTTCAGCGCATCGGTTTCGACATTCCACTCCCAGATTCCTGCCTGAGCCGCGTCGAGGGCGTACCCGTAACGCACTTTGCTCTCGATCAGCTCCTGTTCGAGCAGCTTCCGGTCGGTAATGTCGATGAGGGTGCCGATATACTTGTCGAAGCTGCCATCCTCGTTGAGCACCGGCATGCCGCGCGACATGAACCAGTGCACCGAGCCGTCGGCATGGCAAACACGGTACTCGATGTTCATCTCCGCGCCAGCGTCGGTCGCCTGGTAAGAGCTTTGCGTGGCTTTTTCACGATCATCCGGATGAACGACCTTTGCCCAGAGATCGTAGGAGGCTGGCTCCTGACTGACCTCCAGGCCAAAAAGCTTCCACATGGTCTCCGACCATACCGCGGTTTTGCTTCTCAGATCCCGCTCCCAAACTCCGGCGCGCGAGGCCTTCAGCGCCTGATCCATCATCGCCTTGCTTTTTCGAAGCTCCTCTTCGAGCTGCTTGCGTTCGGTGATGTCGATGATGGTGCCGATATATCGATCCAGCTCCCCCGCTGCGTTGAACACCGGCTTGCCTCTCGACATGATCCAGCGGGTCGAACCGTCAGGCCGACCGACCCGGTATTCAACGTCGATATGGCTTTTCGTTCTGGCCGCCGCCTTGATTGCCCCAAAAATTTTTTTGCGGTCATGCGGGTGAATCGCCTTTTTGAACAGGTCAACGGATGGCACATCGCGGTTCTTTTCGAAACCGTAGATCGACCAGACATCATCCGACCATTCGACTGCACGGGTTTTGGGATCCCACTCCCAGATACCGGCGTGCGTCGCCTGAAGCGC
>JAAXWU010000160.1 GCA_013334855.1 Chlorobaculum sp.
GCCCTGCTCAAGGGCGAACTTGCGCACATCCTCGAGAATCACGAGCTGCGCCTTTTCTGCGGACATCCGCAAGAGGCACCCCGCAGCGTTCATGTGGCCTCCACCGCCGTAATGTTTG
The DNA here is from genome assembly GCA_013334855.1 of Chlorobaculum sp. GTDB lineage: Bacteria > Bacteroidota > Chlorobiia > Chlorobiales > Chlorobiaceae > Chlorobaculum. The sequence goes on from JAAXWU010000160.1 coordinate 119, forward strand.
GCAAGCTGATTGACATAAATTTTGCCCCGCGACCTGAAGCTCACCTTACACCGGCCATCCTGCATCTCCACGAGCAGCACGGCAACCTTCACGGTCGGTACGCTCAGAAGATAGCGAATGATGAGATCGGTATCGAAAAGTTTGCTGCCGGTCTGCTGAAGCATCTCCTGCGTAATGAAGAGCCAGGAGATCAGGCCATTCTCGATGATCTTGATGCTTGAAAGCGACAGGCCGAGCAGCTTGAGCGCCTCCGGCGTGAGCGCGTTGTAGATGCGGTCGTAGATCAGTTCGGGATTAGCCCCATGCTCGACCAGTATCCCGGCAAGGCGGTAAGTGTAGGGAGTCGTTTTGGGAAACCTGAACGAACCGGTATCGGTCATGATGGCCGCATAGAGCGCCGAAGCGACTTCGGCGGTGAACAGCTTCTGCCCGGTTCGCTGCTCCAGGGAGAGGATGAGATCGCAGACCAGCTCGCCGGTTGACGAGGCGTAGGTCTCGCAGACCATGAAGTCGGCAAAATCTTCGGGTTCAAGATGATGGTCGATGCAGAGCACCCTGAGGCTGCTCATCTCCCTGGCGAACTCGACATGCGGCCAGAGCCTGCCAATCCGGTCATGCAGGTTGGCGTCGAGCACGACGAGCAGATCGGCGATGAAAAACTCCTGCATCGACTCCTCGTCGCGGTCGCGGAAGAGCTTGATTTCATGCAGTTCCCTCAGAAACTGATAGTTCGGCGGAACTTCCGAGGTGTTGAAAATCGCTACCTCCTTGCCGAGCGCCCTGAGAACGAGAGCCAGAGCGACCTGGCTGCCAAGCCCGTCGCCATCGGAATTTTCATGAGTGGTAAACAGAATGTGTCTGGCGCCCAGCATCTCATCGATGACCGGTTTCCACTCTTCGGGAGTCAAGGTCCGGCCATGTTCGGGTATAATCATCAGCTCAGCAAATAATTGGCAAAATCATCAACGGAAACGAACGTACAGTAGTAAAGAAGCCGGACAAAATCCGCTACTTTCAGAACGGCGCAGAGTGCTAAACGTTCTTGAGAGATCAAATTAATCAAAAAAGGATGCGATCAAGCCGATTTCGACTGCAAAGCTGGCATATCTTCACAGAATTTCCCAACATTTTTGAGATACTTGTCAAAAGCCTCCCGCCCTTTGTCGGTCACCCGGTAGTTGGTCAGGGGCTTGCGGCTTTCGAAGCTCTTGATACACTCCACATATCCCGCCGCTTCAAGCTTTCTCAGGTGAATGCTGAGATTTCCATCCGTCGCCCTGATGCTGTCGCGAATATCAACGAACGATGCTTCAGACACGCTCAACAGGAAAGCCAATGCCGCGAAACGGATTCGGGCATGGATAACCTTGTCGAGTTGTTGATGATCGTAATCCTTTTTGTCTTTCGATGGTTCCGGAGACATTCTATCTTTTGATTTTTTTATTTACTCAATACCGAAAAAAGAGGCATTTTGTCCAAATATAACTTAAAGTACTTTTTTTATTGATCAACAACAAGGACAGAAACAAAATGAGTGGGAATGAAATGAAAGAAAATGGACAGACCGCAGAGAAAGAAGAAACGCATGAGCATCTCCCGAATATCAGGAGGCTGAACAGAGAGGAGCTTGCCGGACTCATGGCAGCTCTCGGCGAACCGGCCTTCCGCGCAAGTCAGCTTCACCGATGGCTTTACAGTCATCAGGCTTTCGACTTCGAAACGATGAGCACCTTCGGACGAAAACTGCGACAGCGGCTCGCCTCGGAATGGAGCATCCGCCCGGCCTCTCTGGCGGATTCCGAAAGCGAAACGGTGGATGAAGGTTCGACCACTCCCCTTTCCACGGCTAAATTTACCATTCGACTGGAGGACGGCGAGCTGGTTGAAAGCGTGCTGATTCCGTCGGAAGAGCGCATGACCGCCTGCATCTCCTCGCAGGTTGGCTGCCCGCTGCGATGCGACTTCTGCGCCACGGGCCATATGGGATTCAGAAGAAACCTCGCGGCTTCGGAGATGACCGATCAGGCATTCCTGCTCGACAGCGAAGCGATGAAGCTCCACGGGCGAGGTCTGACCAACATTGTCTTCATGGGAATGGGCGAACCGTTGCTCAATCTCGACAACGTGTTCGAGTCGATTGCCACGCTCTCTGAAGCGGATTACCGCTTCAGCATCTCCGAAAGAAAGATCACGATCTCCACCGTCGGCCTGCCAGCGGAGATGGAGCGGATCGCCCGTTCGGGTCTTAAAACCAAGCTTGCCATATCGTTGCACAGCGCCGATCAGGGCGTCCGGGAGCGGATGATGCCGGTCGCCATCGACATCACGCTCGACAAGCTGACCGCAGCGATAAGCTCCTACAACTCCATAACCGGCCAGCCAGTGACGCTCGTCTACATGCTGCTGGAGGGCGTCAACGATTCGCCCGAAGAGGCCCGCAAACTGGTTCGCTTCGCAAAGAGAGGGTTGTGTAAAATTAATTTGATTGATTATAATTCTATAGTTAACTTGAAGTTCAAGCCAGGCTGCAGCAGCTCAAAAACCATGTTCATTCAACGGTTGCTCGATGCTGGACTGCTCGTCACCGTCAGAAAAAGCCAGGGAGCCGCCATCAACGCAGCGTGCGGACAACTGGCCACCAGGCAAGCGCGGTAACAGCGGCTTGAAACCGAAGAAATCTTTAACCGGCCCATCTCATGGATATATCCTCATTCCTTCCCTTCAGAGACGAAATGGTCAAAGTGTATCACTGCCTGACCAACAACGCGACCCATACCTCCGAAAAACCGGTTTTCAGCGAGCTCAAGGTTCGCCGCTACTCCTGCCCGCTGGATGATGTCTCCGATTTCATCACCCATAAAATTGAGGGCTGGGTCGGCTGGGATATGAAAAACCAGAAAACCGCCGTTGGCGGCATGAAGACCATTCGCGCAGAAGTTTCGTCCTTCGCCCTGCTCGGCATGAAAATCGATGTCACCTTCGGACTGATCGAGGAAACCGATATCAATGGCCGCAAAATCACCACGGTCAACGGCAAGGCGCACACCAGAATCGACTCCAAGGGCGACCTCGGCGAAAGTCGCAGAATGCTCCGGATGATGCTGGCTTCGCTCGACTTCGAGTTCAGGCCGCAGATCGTGCATGAAGACGAGTTCGTTCATCGCTCCCTCGATCCGCACAGCTCGAGCGCCGCTTTCCAGCAACTCTTCAACGAATCCACGCTTGAACACCGGCCCAGCACGCCAAAGGCCAAGACCATAGAGCTGAAAAAAACGGTGAAACAGGCCATCGAGTTCAAATCATCCAAAAACAGCGGCGAAACCGTCATACCGCCTGCCGCGACACAGGCGGCTCCCGTTGTTCAGAACGGCGCTCCGGCAACCACCCTTGCTCCGGATGCCGATGAGACGAAAAAACCGGCAAAACCGAAAATTACCGTCATCTCCCTGAAAAAAAATTCATAAAAGGATATCGTTTCATGAGAGTAATCCTGTTAGGCGCGCCAGGCGCCGGCAAAGGAACACAGGCACAATATATTTCTGAAGCATTCGGCATACCACAAATATCGACCGGCGACATGCTGCGCGCCGCCATCAAAGCCGCATCTCCGCTCGGCATGGCCGTCAAGAAAATCATGGATGAAGGCGGGCTTGTTCCCGACGACATTATCATCAGCCTTGTCAAGGAGCGCCTCGAAAAATCCGACTGCGCCAATGGCTGCCTCTTCGACGGCTTTCCACGCACCATAACCCAGGCTGAAGCCCTGCGAGCCGAGGGTGTTCGCATCGATCATATCATCGAGATCGACGTCCCCGACGAAGAGATCATCAAACGCATGAGCGGACGCCGCGTCCATCTCGCTTCGGGCCGCACCTACCACGTCACCTTCAATCCCCCGGCTGTGCCGAACATGGATGACGTGACCGGTGAACCGCTGGTGCAGCGCGACGACGACTGCGAAGAGACCGTGCGCAAACGCCTGAAGGCTTATCATGATCTGACCGAACTTCTGGTCGGCTACTATCGCAACCTCTCGATGAACGGTTCCGCTGACGCCCCGAAATACTCGCAAATTGCAGGAATCGGTGGAGTCGAGCAGAT
>JAAXWU010000161.1 GCA_013334855.1 Chlorobaculum sp.
TAAGCCAAGGTTTGTGTAGTCTATAAATTTATACTTATTCTTCATGATTGTATTTGGTGGTATATTTTATATAGATTATTTGTTTCGTTTTTGGTGGGGAAGCAAGCACATCCAGTAAAAGTTTTTTTTTATAAATGAAGTGTTCTAAGCGAAAAATCCAATGCAGTTCCGGCAATTTCCTCACGCCATCCCTCAGATTTTTATCGACTCGATGAAGCATCCAGTCCATCCCCTCCTCCCAGCAAAATCCTTCGCCGTCACCCTTTTTCGGGTTCATCGTTTATCGGCGTCCAAAAACGAGAACTAAGTGATACAGTGATATGGAGAACTCGGATTTCAGGATTTGGGGTGAAGCAGCTCTTCAACCGTTAAACCTATATCTTTTGCAATTTGCCGAAGCAAAACGGGCGATATGTCACGACCCGCATGAAATGGAACTGTGGTACACCGGCCATCAGGATGGCGGAACTGCTTGTGCGAGCCGCGTTGCCGCACTTCAACAAACCCTAAAGCCTCAAGCAATGCTACAACTTCGCGAGGTTTGAGAACAGACACACGTCCCATTATTTTACGCCACGTTGACTTTCTGAGTGCCGATGAATTCTGATTCCAGCTTTGGCTCGCCATCTTCAAGCAGCATTTCAACGACTTCCTGAAGATTCTGATTTAATTCATCGAGACTTTCCGCCTGTGAATGCGCTCCCGGAAATCCGGGGATAAAGCCGACATAGAGTCCTGTGTCAGGACAACGCTCAATAACAGCCGTATAGCTTTTCATACTGGTGGTCCCTCGTGATACATGTAACATGGTTTTTGCATCGTCACCCTCGATTCGCAGCCGGACGATGCACTAAAGCTGCGATACCGGTATCGCAAAGTAATAGTTCCTTCCATGAAATGTGGTGTTTCGTCCGAAAAAAGCTGAAGCTTGCTCATGAGAAGAGAGAAGAAGCCGAGCAGGCGCTCGGCGCTCCCAGGGGGCATTCCCAACAAAATCCTTCGCCCTCACCCTTTTTCGGGATTATCTTTTATCTTGGCGGCGGGAAGCGTGAACGAAGTGAAAACAGTGTTATGGTGAATATGGACGAAATGGTAACGACGGAATCAGTCTCCCTGCTCAGAAAGCTTGAGTTCGACAAGGTGGCTCGTCATGCGGCGGGGTTTTGCATCTCGGCGATGGGGAGCGATCTCGTTATGGAGATGGGGCTTCCCGATGAGTGCGAGCGGGAGCTGGTGCGGGTGCTTGAATTGAAGAATTTCCTGCTCGAAGGCGAGCCGCTGCCGTTTTCGCGCTTGCCCGACACGCGCCATCTGCTCGACAAGCTCGAAGTGCTCGACAGTTGGCTCGATGCCGCCGAGCTGCTCGATATTTTCCACCTGCTGCAAAGCGCCGCGCAACTGCGCAAATTCATGTTCGCCAGCCGCGAGCGCTTTGTGGAACTGAATGAATTCACCATCCGCCTCTGGCTCGAAAAAAGCATCCAGTTCGCCATTTCGCAGGCCATCGACGAGCGGGCCGTGGTGCGCGATACGGCGAGCGACGCTCTGTACGACATTCGCAAAAGCCTCGGCGAGGCTCGCGACGGACTGCGCCGGAAGATGGAGCGCATCCTGCGGCGCTGCCAGGCCGAGGGGTGGCTGATGGAGGAGACTGTGGCGCTCAAAAACGGACGGCAGGCGCTGGCGTTCAGGGTCGAGAACAAGCACCGGCTGCACGGTTACATCCAGGACTACTCGCAGACCGGCCAGACCGTCTTCATCGAACCCGCCGAAACGCTCGAAATCAGCAACCGGATTCAGGAACTCGAAATCGCCGAGCGGCGCGAGATCGAGCGCATCCTCAAGGCGCTCTCCGCGCAGGTGCGCCAGGAGCTGGAAAACGTGCGCCACAACGAGGGGATCATGGCCGCCTTCGACTCGCTCTACGCACGGGCGCGGCTTGCCGTCGAGACCGCCTCCACGCTGCCGCAAATCTCCGAGGGGCGGCGGCTGAAGATCGTCAAAGGCTACCATCCGTGGCTCTTCATCTCGCACGGCTTCTCGAAGGTGAAGGTCTTTCCCCTCGATCTGGAGCTTGGCGAGGAGGAGCACGCGCTGGTCATTTCGGGGCCGAACGCGGGGGGCAAGTCGGTGGCGATGAAGACTGCCGGGCTGCTCGTCTGCATGTTGCGCCACGGCTATCTCGCGCCGTGCAGCGAGAGTTCGGTTTTCCCGCTCTTCAACGGCATCTTCATCGAAATCGGCGACGAGCAGTCAATCGAGAACGATCTCTCCACCTTCAGCTCGCACCTCTCGGCGATCCGCGACATTCTCGACCACGCCGCGCCCGACAGCCTCGTGCTCATCGACGAGCTGTGCTCCGGCACCGACGTCGAGGAGGGGAGCGCCATCGCCCGTGCGGTGATCGAGGAGCTGCTCGCTCGCGGCGTCAAGACCATCGTGACAACGCACCTCGGCGAGCTGAAGCTCTACGCCCACCGGCGCGACGGCGTCGTCAACGGCGCGATGGAGTTCGACCAGCACGGCCTCGCGCCGACCTTCCGCTTCCTCAAAGGGGTTCCGGGCAACAGCTTCGCCTTCGCCATGATGCGGCGCATGGGCTTTTCGGAGGAGATCGTCAGCCGCGCAACGGGCTTCCTCGAAGGCGGCCACGCGGGGCTGGAGGAGATGATCGAGGATTTCCGGCAGGGGGTCGAGCGCAACCGCCAGCTCGTCGAGGGACTCGAAAAGGAGCGCCGGGAGCTTGACGCGATGCGCGACGCTGCCGCGTCCGAAAAGGCGGAGCTGCGCAAGAAGACGCAGGAGCTGAAAAGCCGGGGACTGCGCGACCTCGACCGCCAGCTCGAACAGGCCCGCAAGGAGATTCGCGATCTGGTGCGCGAGGTGAAGGAGCATCCCGGCGACGAGGCGGCGCTCCACAAGGCGCGCACACGGCTGGCGGGAATGAAGCAGGAGGCCGGGGCGAAGGAGGAGGCGGTCGAGCGGGAGCTGCTTCCGGCGGCGGACATGAGCATCCGGCCCGGCGACACGGTCAGGATCGGCGACACCAACACCACCGGCGAGGTGGAGTCGATCCAGGGCGACTCCGCCGTGGTGCGGTGCGGGAATTTCCGCTTGACCACCGCCTTGCGCGGTCTCGAAAAGATCACCCGCGCTGGAGCCAAAAAGCTGCAAAAGGATGCGGCGACGGGCGCTGGGGCGGCGGGCAAGAGCTGGTCGGTGCAATCGACGCCGCTCGAATCGACGCGCCTCGACCTGCGCGGCATGACGGGCGAGGAGGCCATCGCCGAAATCGGGCGCTTCATCGACGCGCTGGCCGTGCACCGGATGCCGTCCGGCACGATCATCCACGGCAAAGGCTCCGGCGCGCTCCGGCTGCGCACGGCAGAGTTTCTCAAGCAGCACCCGCGAGTCAAGAGCTTCCGCCTCGGCGACTGGCAGGAGGGGGGCGCGGGCGTGACGGTGGTGGAGATCAGATAACGCCGCTGAAATGTTTCGTCGCGCCGTGCGTTTTTGAAAAAGAAACAGGGATGCGTTATCTTGTGCCCCAACAGGCATTCGGACTTTTCATAACGCTCTTTCGCGGATTTCAACAGGTTTCTTAACGGCAATGACTTTCTCCAATCAGCTTACCATACTGAGAATCATTCTGGTGCCGGTTTTCGTCATTCTGCTCATGCAGGCGGATCCGTGGCTCAAGCTGATCGGCGTTATCGTCTTTCTCGTCGCCTCGCTCACCGACATCTACGACGGCTACCACGCACGCAAGTACGGCCAGATTACCCGGCTCGGCGCGTTTCTCGATCCACTCGCCGACAAGTTCCTCATCACGGCGGCATTCCTCATCTACGTCTGGCTGGGCTATCTCGCGCTCTGGATGGTGCTTTTGGTGACGCTTCGCGACGTTGTCGTCACCGGACTGCGGGTTTACGCCGAGTACAAGGATCGGCCCGTGGTGACCAGCCGCGAGGCGAAGTACAAAACGCTGGCGCAGAATCTCTTCGCCTATATCATCATGCTCTTCATGCTGCTGAAGGAGGATATTTTCTTCGGCAAGAAGATCGCCGTCGTCATGAACGGCATTCTCAAATCCGGCTACCTCGATTACGTGATGTTCGTCATCACGGTGTTCACCGTCTGGACGGGCATCTCCTATCTGAAAAGCAACTGGAATCTCACGCTTCGCAACCCGGAAGGGGG
>JAAXWU010000047.1 GCA_013334855.1 Chlorobaculum sp.
GGAACACGAACAGAATCGAGTTGATGATATTGGTGAAGCGGATCGCGTCGAGGTAGATCTTTTTCAGCTCAACGCTTTCGAGGCGCTTTTCCGTACTGACCGACCGCGAGAGCAGTACGAAGAGCAGGCTGCCCGATACGGCGGCGGCAAGGGCGGTTATCGCGCTGCTTGCTGGCAACAAGGGGCGCACCTGGTCGAGAAAGGCAACCGGAATGAGCGCCAGCAGAATGGTGATCAGCACGATGTGGAGATAGGTGACGACGCGCTCCCGAGGAGATTTCCACCGGCCGCTTTTCCATTCACCCTCCAGATGCGCCGATGTCGAGAGGATTGGGCCGAAAGCTGACGATGAAATGCCCCCAGCCGTCGAGGGCAGTTTGCGGCCGATTTCAAACAGGCCGCCGGCGGCAAGCCCGGAGATGGCCGTGATGAACATCCGGTCGACGGCGGTCAGAAAGATGCCGAGAATGCCGAGAATCTGCACCTTGCCACCGAAGCCGAAGAAGTGCCGCAGATGCTCGCGGCTGAAGAGCCGAAGCGAGACGCGCAGGGACGGAAGCAACGATTTGGCGATGAACCAGCAGCCGAGGGTTTCCAGCACGAGACGAATGGCGAAGGCATAGAGCAGCCCCTTCACCCCCGCGCCGAGGGCGAGAAAGCCAACAATCGCGCCGATTTCGATCAACCCGGCAATGGTGGTGACGGTTTTTTCCCTCGTGAACTCATGCATTCCGTTGACGATGAACCTGAATCCGCCAAGTACGAGTTCGATGCTGAAGACCACCGCCGTGCCGAGAATCAAGGTCGAGGCGACCTCCCGTTGCGACGGATCGACATTGAACCGCTCCATCAGGAACGGCATCAAAAAGTACAGGCCAAGGAAAAAGAGCACGCAGAACGAAAACATGTAGATCACGCCGGTCGAGAGCAGCTTGCTGATCTCCGCCTCCTTGCCTTCCGCCAGATACCGCGCCGCAAAGCGGATATAGGTGCTGTTGACGCCAAAGCCGCCCATGCCAGCGTAGGAGAGAATGATGAAGCAGAGCGACCAGAGACCGAACTCGCTCAGGGAGAGATAGTGCAGGATGACCGGCGTCAGCAAAAGCCGACTGAGCATATAGACAACGGTAGACAGCATGCCCGCCACGGCGTTGCTGACCAGTTTCTGCTGCGCGTGTTCCTTTCGACTCATATCGTGGCGTGCGTCAACCGGCCTGTTTTTTCAGAACTTTCTTGATGGCGCTCTTGAGATCCTTGGGGATCATCGATTTCAGAAGATGCGCCGGTCTCAGGTCGGAATAGATGGCGTGCCGATAAGGTGTCATTTTCAGATACTTCCAGTAATAGCTTTTGTACGGATGGTTGTTTCTGAAGTGCCAGGGTTTCGAGCCGCTCGTGTAGTGAATGATGACCGGCTTCGTTCGGGCCTCCTGAAGCTCCTCTTTGTTGAAACAGTCGAATTTGTCGTCGAACCCTTCGCTGAAGATCGAGGACTGCTGGTTGAACTTCAGCGGCACTGTCTTCCACTTTCCATTGATGATCGAATTGAGGCCGCACTGGTCGGGAAACCAGATCGCATCGGGATTGTGCTCGATAAAGTCGATCACCTTTTTCTGCACGCCGCTCTCTTTCCATTTGGCCAGGTTGATGAGCATCATGCCGGAGTTGAAATAGCGCGCCGAACGCTCCATCCGCAATTTGTCGTGGCGGTCAAAACCGGGGTCTTCGATCGCGCCGACATAGGCGTCTCCGAGATCGGTGTCGTACAGCTCCCGGATCGAACCGTTGACGATGATGTCCGAATCGAGGTAGAGCACCTTTTTTTCGTCGATGAGCGAGGGGATGAGCAGCCGGTAGTAGATGCCCTTGGGGTACATCGGATGTTCGGTGGCCAGCCTGACGAACAGGTCGTCCGACACGGTAAGGTGCCGAACCTCGCAGTCGTATCCGTTCACGATTTCGTCGATGCGCCGCCGGTCTTTCGGCGTCATGCCGCTGCTGATGATGTAGACCGTTAACGCAAGCTCGCGGTTGTTGACGAGCAGCGAAACCAGCGCCGCGCTGAGGTGCTGGATGTAGTTCCTGTCGGAAGCGAAGACGATGTTGACGTGCTCGTTCATGTGCGTTTCCGTCCACTGGTTATGGAGAGCAGGTGGTCGATCCGGTTTCTGTAGGTGGTTTCGAAATCGTGCTGGCGACCCAGGGCGACGGCGTTTCTCGACTTTTCGGCGATCTCCTCGCGGGCAAGGTCGAGCCGGAGGAGCATCCAGGAAACCGCGTCGAGGTCATCGGGTTTTATTCCCCACCCGACATCGGCAAGATCGAGAATGCCTGCGAAAGCCTTGTTGCGGTAGCCGACGATCGGCACGCCGCAGGAGAGCGTTTCGAGATAGGTGCAGGAGGGATCGCTCTGGCGGTGCAGGGCGACGAAAAGATCGACCTTCTCTTTCAGATCGGGAAGCAGTTGCCGGTGGAAGTCCACCGCGCCCTCCATCGTGACCAGTTCGAGCAGCTCGTTTCTTTCGATAAAGCGGGTCATCTCTGTTTCCAGATCGCCAGCGCCGTAGATGGAGAGGTGAAAGGTGAGATTCAGCTTTTTGAGCTTCAGGGCGAGCTGGACGAGGTGATCGGCGCCCTTCATGGCTACGAGCCGTCCCGAAAAAGCCAGGCGGAGAGGCCTTTTCGTTCTGAGCGTGGCGAGGCGCGTTTCGAGCTCATCGTCGCCGATAATCTGCTTTTTCGACACCCTCGTGTCGAAGTAGAGCAGGCGGTTCGGTCTCTCCCTGTACTCGTTGAAAGCGGGTGCGCCGTTGCACTGAAGTCCGTCGCACAGCTCGAAAGCCTTGCGCCGCTTGCGTTCGTTGAGATTGAGGTAAAGATTCTGGCGGAGCAGTACGGCGGGATTGCGATTGTCGAGCGCGACGATCTGCTGGCGGGTTTCGGGAATGTACTCGATGACGTAGACGCATTTGACGCCGTTTTCCCGACACAGCGCGGCGATGTGAAGCTGGTCGTGGGCGTCCGCCGAAGCGAGCACGATCGTGGCGTTCCTGATGTGCTCTTTTCCGACGATTTCATTCTCTTTCAGCGCGATGCAGGTAAAAGGCATGTCGGCAGGCTTTGCTTCGACGACGCCGAAACCCGAAAGCGGAGAGGCGCTTGACATCATCACGCAAGTGATCCTGCCCGGCCACAACTGCGTATAGAGCAGCAGCCCGTCATAAAATTTGCGGTCGAAACACAGGTTTTCTCCCTTTGTCCATACCGGCACGGAGGGAATGATGGTGAGCAGTGGTTTGTCCAATAGAAATGCGTTGTTTTTTACTTCGTCGGAGTACCGTAAATAAAACTGGACTGACCAAGTCCCAGGTTCAAAATCTGCATGGCGGGTAAAATCTTTTCGATGGTGTAGTTGAGCCTGGTTATGCCACTGGGGCCGACGTAGATGATGTCGTTGGGCATCAGAGAGAAATTCTGTGAAAAATCCCCTTTTTCAAGCAGACTCCTCATATCGACCTGAATGACATCACCTTTGAGAGACTGCTGCCGGATGATGAACACCTGTTCAGGATCCGCATTTTTATTCATACCCCCAGCCAGCATGACCGCCTTGAGCACCGTCATGCCGCTTTTGATCTCTATCGCGCCTGGCGACGGCACCTCGCCAAGCACATAGACCAGATCGTCCGACGATTCCGGGATATAGATCACGTCGTTGTTTCTGACCGGGGCGTTCAGCGCCATGTTGCCGTTGCGGAGCAGGTCTTCGAGGTCTATCCAGATGATGATGTCGTTGCCCCGGATGATGGAGCACCTGGTGAGCGAGCTGTTTTTGCTCTGATCGGGGATGCCGCCCGCCAGCGCCAGCGCTTCGAGCAGCGTGCCTTTGCCGGGGAAGTTGATGACGCCCGGCTTGCTTACCCTGCCGAGCACGAAGGCTTTGTTGTTGTGGAACTCCTGGACGCGGATGGTCACTTCGGGCATGATGTAGAAAAATTCGAGTTTCGCAGTCACCAGGGCCTGCACTTCGCTGACGCTCTTGCCAAGCACCTGAATGTTGCCGACTCTCGGTACGGGCAGGAGCCCGTCGGGCGAGATGATGATGCCATCCTGCGACAGCTCTGGCCTTCGCCACACCTGGATGCTGAGCATGTCTCCCGGCCCCAGGCGGTACTCGAACTCCTCTTTCGTGTCGAGCATCTTGACCCGGTCGGGCGTGGCGAACTCCTGCGCCTTTTTCGGAAGATCAGCTTTGAAGCTGATCTCGCCTTTTTTATCTACTTTCGTTTCACTTGGTGTGATTGTATTGCACGCCGAAAGGAGCAGAAGCAGGAGCGAACAGAGGAGAACGCCTGCGCCTCTGATTCGGGCGTTGCCGCGAATCGTTCCGGTTTGCCGGATATGCAGTGAACGGTGTGTTCCGTCTCGCCTCATGGATGCCTGGATGTCAGTCACGACTTTTTCGGAATGATTCTGGCCGGAATGCCCACGGCAATCGAGTTGGCGGGCACCGACGAGATGACCACCGCGTTGGCTCCGACATCCACGTTATCGCCGATGGTGATGTTGCCGAGCAGCTTCGCCCCCGCGCCGATGTTGACCTGATTGCCGATCTTCGGCGCAGCCTTCTCTTCGATGTTCTTCAGCCCCACGGTGACGCCGTTGCGGATGATGCAGTCGTCGCCGAAGCTCGCGTAACCGCTGATGATGATGTCGCCGAAGTGGTCGATCCTGAAGTTCCTGCCGACCGGCACTTCGCAAGGCAGCTCGATACCGGTCAGAATTTGTACTGTTTTATACAGAAATCTGTATAAAAATGAAAAGGGTTTACGCAGCATACTGTTCTTGATACCGTACCGCCACCGTCCATAGCGATAGACAATCATCACCCAGAATCCCTGCTGGCTCCACTGGCCGTCGTAGGTTTTCAGGTCGGCCCGTATGTTACTGAAGAGCGCCATGCGAAGTTACCAGGGGATTGGCGGCGAGAAGTTGCCGTAGCGCGTGTCGGAGAGCGAGCGCGTGATCTGGCTCATGGTTGCCCGAGCCATCTCCTTTTTCCGCACCGCGTCGCCGGACGGGATGAGACGGTTTTTCAGGTAGCGTATGAAGAACCACAGAAGCTCGATTCCAGCGCTCATCAGCGTCGTCACGAGACCGTAGTTTTTGCGGTAGTAGAGCCACTCGCTGCGCATACGGAAGGAGAGTACCTGCGAGGCGGCGCTGTCGTAGGTCTTGTCCTTGCGCGTCTTGCTGCTCGCCCCGCCGATGTGCATCACCTCGGCGTCCGGGATGAAGAAGACCTTCCATCCCGCCTTTTTGGCCCGCAGGCACAGATCGGTCTCCTCGTAGTAAATAAAGAAGCGCTCGTCGAAGGGGCCGATTTTGTCGAGCATCGCCTTGCGCACGATGGTGAAGGTGCCGGGCACCCAGTCCACCTCCATCGGGCGGTCGTGGGCGAAATCGCCGAACTCGTGCCAGTTCAGCCAGCGCGATTTCGGAAACTTTGCGCGAAGTCCCGAGAGCGTGAGCAGCTTGGTCAGGGGCGACGGGAAACGCCGCGCTGACGGTTCCAGCCGTCCCTCCGGCGAGATGATCTTGCCGCCGCACAGGCCGCACTCCGGGTGGCTCTCCATGAAGCGCACGGCGTTGGGAATCGACGACGGACCGACATAGGCGTCGGGATTGAGCAGCACGATGTACTCGCCGGAGGATTGAAGGAACGCCTGGTTGTTGGCCGCCGCGAAGCCGAGGTTTTGTTTGTTGGCAATGAGCCGCGCCTCGGGGAAGCGCTGGGCGACCATCTCCGCCGACTGGTCGCGGGAGTCGTTGTCCACGACAAAGACCTCCATTTCCGCCTCCCCGCTGCTCTTGAAGAGCGCATCGAGGCAGTTCGAGAGAATCCCCCGCGTGTTGTAGCTGACGATAACGACAGTGATCATCGGTCAGAGTGATTTTGACATGGTGATGATATTGGCGTCGCCATCCCGCCGGTAGGTGAACTGGTCCATGATTTCGCGAATGATTTTAAGACCAAAGCCATGTACCGGATAGCTCTCGATGTCGGGCGCGGATTTGTCGATGCTGAACGGCGGATTGGCGTCGCGCACCGAAACCGTGAGCTGCCGAGGCTCGAACTCGAAAGTGACCGTGAGCATCTGCGGAGCGTCGAACTCTTCGGCATGGGTCACCGAGTTGGTGACGGCTTCACTGACGGCAAGCTCGAAAGCATGACAAAATTTGCGTTTTGCGGACTCTTCCCGGTTTTCTCCGATGACGAGATCAGCGAGCGACGATGCCGTCTGCGAGGCTAAGCGGGCGAACATAATCTCGCCGGGCAGGGTGAGGGTTATGATGCTGCTCATGTGTGCGCGCCTTGACGGGTTGTAGCGAACTCGACGGCGGCGGCGGTGTCATCGAAAATATGAAAGAGCTTTTGGACGTTGGTGATCTCGAAAACGGAACGCACGTCGTCGTTCATGCAGGAGAGCACGATGCCGAAGTCTGGTTGCAGTTTCTGGTTCAAAGCGCCGACAATGGCTCCCAGGCCGGTGCTGTTCATGAAATCCAGTTTTTCCAGATTGAGAACGACCGTTTTTTCCGGATCGATGACCGAACGGTTATTCCGGAGTTCCGGAGCCGAGAGCGCGTCGAGTCTCCCTTCGATGGCGACGATGGCAATAGCGCCGTTCGATGTTTCGGTAATGTTCATATGACGCATTTTTTCTGACAATTTTAATGATCGTCCTGATGGAGAGACCAACATCCGCTGCCGCGTCGCCGCCGGTCGATGAGCGCATCCCGGCTTCAGCGTAAACGACAGCGCCTGGCCGGTAACTGCTTTAAACGAGCGCATCGGGGCCATTGGAGAGCATCTGCCGCGTAACGTTGCTGACGATGATGGCCGTGGCCATCTGTCAGAGCGTTTTCGACATGGAGATGATATTGTAATTCCCTTCCCGCCTGTAGGTTACGTGGTCCATCACCTTGCGGATAATCAGCAGGCCGAAGCCGTTTTCGGGATAACTCTCGATATCTGGCACGGGCGTTTCGATGGTGAACGGATCGTTGGCATCGTGCACGCTTACCACGAGCTGGCGCTGTTCGAAAAAAAACGTGAGTTTGACGACCTGCGGAGTAGCGCTCTCTCTGGCATGGGTCACCGAATTGGTGAAGGCTTCGCTGACGGCAAGCTCGAAAGCGTGCGAAAAATCGCGCCCGGCTGGTTCGTGCCGGTCGTCGCCGATCACCAGATCAGCCACTGAGGATGCGGTTTGCCTGGCTACCCTGGCGAAGAGACGCTCGGCCGGAAGGGTCAGGGTGATGTTGCTGTTGTTCATGCGCTGGCGCTTTGTCGGCTTGACGCGAAATCGACGGCCGCTGTCGTGTCGTCGAAGATGTGAAAGAGCTTTTGCGCGTTGGTGATCTCGAATACCTTGCGCACACGGTCGTTCATGCAGGCGAGCACGATGCCGCCGGACGGCTGGCGTTTCTGCCTCGACGCGCTGACGATGGCTCCAATGCCGCTGCTGTCGATGAAATCGACCTGTTGCAGATCGATCACGACTGTTTTTTCCGGATCGATGATCGAACGGTTGTTACGTAATTCAGGAGCGGAAAGGGCGTCGAGCGTACCGTAGAGCGAGAGAATGGCGATGCCGATTTTCGATGTTTCGGTAATGGTCATATGGTGCTTTTTTCCTGAAAGCGGTTGATGAAAGCCTTGATGACGAGGCCGATGTCTGTCAGAGGGTTACTGTGAGCGAGATGGAAGCGCTCGACGATGGTCGCGTCGCCGCCAGTCGCGGCCCACTCCTCGGCTTCGGCGTAGCTGAATACGCCGGGCAGGTAGGCCGGTACGTACGCGGGGGCGTCCGGACGACTCTCGCCAGCCAGAAGCGGTGTACTGCCGATGAGCGCGAGCTGGCCAGTAACCACCCGGAAGAGCCTGAAGTAGCGATCCAGCGAAAGCGCGACAGCTATGGCCGCCGCCGCGCCGGATGCGTCCACTTCTACTTTGGCGAGCGGCATGGTTTCATCTGTCCGTTCGGCGAGGAAACTGGCCGGGCTCGATTTCCAGTGACCGCCAAGTTTGAGCAGGGGCCACAAGATGATGAACGGAATGAAAAAAGCGGCGATTATGACAAGGGCGACACAGGCATGCACGATTTTGCGCGGAAGTGATCTCAGATGCCGGTTTTTTTTGATGCCACTGAGCAGGTGCGGGTCTTCCATGGCGATGGAGGCGCCGCTTTTCGGATCGTTGAGACGGTTCCCCGAGGCGATTCTTCCTATGATTTCAAGGTGTTCGCCGATGTAGGTGTTGTCGAACACGATGCTCGATTCCACCGAACTTTCGCGGTCGATAATGACGTTGCTGCCGATGATGGCCGACGGGCCGATAATCGCGTTGCCGAGCAGTTGAACGTTGTTGCCGATGCTCACCGGTTTGCGGATCTCGACCGATTTGCTTATGACGACGTTCCTGCCGAAGGCGCACTCCGGCTCATCACCATATCCGGGCAGCACATACCGGCTTTCTCCGGTTTTGAGCGTCTCCATCGAAGCCTGGTAGTAGCTTGTCATGCTGTCGAGCGGCATCAGCGACAGATCAGCAATCAGCCAATCCGGTACGGCTTTGGTCGGTACGCCGGTAAGGGTGATGCGCCCGCCGGGGCAGGTGGACCACTCGCCTGGGGGCATCGAGCTCACGAAGCTTTTATAATCGTACCGCTTGTCGTAACGGATGAAGCTGAAGCCGCTGACGATCATGACCCGCTCCTCGCCGCAGAACTTGCGGTTCTTGCCGAGCATTGCGTGAATGCTGTCATCCGGGTGTATGCTCGCATAGGAGAGGTCTATGCCCCAACGGCTGCCATCTTCGCAGTAACGCTCCACTTCGCCAAGTCCGCCATCGCAAAGTATCCGGACGGCCGAGCTGCCGGCAAGGATCGCGAAATCGATCAGAAATTCGATGAAGGGTTTGTTGCAGAGCGGCAGAAGCAGGGGGTGGACGCAGGGAAACTTCTCGTGAACCCATGCATACTCCGATTCCCTGAAAGCGAGAATGGTTTTCATCACGTCGTTCCCGGATTGAGTTCGGAGGCGAATGACGAGGCCGCGTCAGCCTGGCTGGCAAAGATGGAAAAGAGCCGTTTCGCCTTGGTAATTTCGAAGACCATGCCCACCTTGTCGTTGAGTCCGGCAAGCTTCAGATCACCCTTGTTTTCAAGCGCCTTGCGCAGGCATCCCACGATGGCCCCAAGCCCGCTGGTGTCGATAAAATCGAGCAGTGTGCAATCGAACACCAGCAGCGGCGTCTTTTCGAGCCATTCGAGGAAGGTTTTCTGAAACGGCTTGCTGTTTTGGGCGTCGAGACGTCCCTCCAGCCTGGCGGTTCCCACCAGTCGGCCATCGATGTTGTCGAGAGTGAAGTTCATGAGAAGTTCCTTCTTTTAGTAAGCGCCCTTGCCGCTGATAACGGCCGGGATGGTTTTAAGGAGAAGGCGCAGGTCGCTGAGCACGCCCGCGCTCTGGATATACTGCAAATCGAGGCGAACCTGATCGGTGAACGGAATGTCGCTTCTGCCGCTGACCTGCCAGAGTCCGGTGATGCCCGGAATGGCGTGCAGCCGCTTGCGCTGTTCGAGGGTGTACTGGGCGACCTCCCTGGGCAGCGGCGGGCGCGGGCCGACCAGGCTCATATCTCCCTTGAGTACGTTGATGAGCTGGGGAAGCTCGTCGATGCTGAATTTGCGGATGATGCGCCCTGTTCGGGTGATTCGAGGGTCTTTTTTCATTTTGAAGATCACTCCGTCCTTCGACTCGTTCTGCGTAGCGAGCTCGGTCTTGAGCTTTTCAGCGTTGACCACCATCGAGCGGAACTTGTAAAACCTGAAGTGGCGTCCATTTCTGCCGACTCGTATCTGGACGAAGAAAACCGGGCCCGGATTTTCCAGCACGATCGAGAGCGCCGTGATCACGAATACCGGTAAAAGCGCGAAAAGGGCGAGCGTCGAAACGACAAGGTCGAGTATGCGCTTGGCCAGATAGGAGAGCCTGATGGTGATCTCCCAGGCGGCAACCTTCATCTTTCCCCGGAGCAGGCGCGATGGCCTGATATTGCCGCTTAATTGCCGGATCAACTCACGCCGGACAGTCGGATCAAGTTCCATAGGTATCAGAGTTCAAACTTCGGCCAAGCACTTTCCATTTCATCACCCGGTACAGAAACAGCGGATTTCCAACGACATACCGCTTCCACATCCTTCCGGGTTCCTGCATGATTCTGTAAACCCACTCCAGTCCGATTTCACGCATCCAGCGCGGGGCTCTCTGGATGTTGCCCGAGTAGAAGTCGAACAGGCCCCCGACGCCCATGAGAATGGTCGGTCGCAGTACAGCGCGGTGCCGGACGATCCACTTCTCCTGAAGCGGAGCGCCGAAGGCCACGAGCAGAATCGAGGCTTTCGAGCTGTTGATGGCTTCGATTACCGCGTTGCTCTCTTTTTCATGGTCGAAGTAGCCGTGCATCGCGCCCGCGATGGTGACTCCGTAGTTCTGAGCGATGGCGTCACCGGTCATCTCGGCCCTGCCGGGTTTGCCGCCAAGCAGGAAAATCGAGAACTTTTCAGCGGCGGCCATCGTGCAGAGAAACGGCAGCATATCGGTGCCGTTGATGTTTTCGAGGAGCGGCGTGCCGAGCAGCTTGCCCGCGATGACCAGTCCGATGCCGTCTGGCAGAATGTGATCCGCCGAAGTGAGCGCCTCGCGATAGTCACGGTCGGTGACGCTCTGGTTCAGGCAGTCCGGATTGACGAAGAAGATCGCCGACTGCCGTTTTTCGGCGAGCGCCTGCTGCATCATACGGATCGCGTCGCTCATGGTCATGTTGTCGATCTTCAGACCGAGCAACTCGAAGATTTCTGAAGAGGCCGCCTGGCTTTCCGAAAAGAGCATGGCCGGAAGAGCGCGCAGGATCAGCAGAAAGTCGTACACCGGATGCTTGCTGAAAATATACTCCCACTCGGTGGCCTCGCGTCCTTCGTGCGCGATTCTGCTGCTCTGCCGGATGCTCCAGAGCGATATGATGCCCGGCTTCACCATGCTGATATATCCCTGTTCCGGGGCGGGAGCAGAGGGTTGCCACTCCCTGATCGCGGTGCCCGCCAGGGCGAGTCGTCCGGTAAAAAGCTCCAGGAACCACGGCAACGTGGCCATGCCGTCCGAAAGTCCGTCGAAGGTCAGCAAGGTCAGCGGTTTGCCCAGGCGTCCGAACACGGCGCGTTTGGCGAAGAGCGGCTTTCCGGCGGGAAGCCGCACGGCGAACCGGTAGAGCAGCACCGGAACGAAGGCGATGAGCGTCACCGCAAGGGCCACGCTGATCTCGATCATGCGGACGATCAGTTCGGAGAGCGCCGCGCTCACGGCGAACGCCAGCCGCCGTTGCCAGCCGCGTCGCGCTTTCGACCTGCTGGTGAGCCGTTTTTCGAGCTTCCTGGCCTCTTTCGCCGTACTTCCCGCAATCATGATGAAGGTCAGTTGTTCTCCGGTTACGAGCCGCCGTCGCTGCCGATTCTGATCACGATGCAGGTGACGTCATCGGCGAAATTGGCGCAATCGCAGAACTGCCTGAGCGCCGTCTCGATTTTTTTGACGATCTCCGCAGTCGGCAGTTCTGCGTGTTTTTCGAGTAGTGCGGTGAAACGCTCGATTCCGAAAAGCTCGTTATCGTTCGAGCGGTTTTCCGTGATGCCATCCGAATAGAGCACGAGAAGATCGTTTTCCCCGAACGCGAAGCCAGACTGTTGGTACTCCTCCTTTTCGATCATGCCGATCGGCAGATTTTCACCCTTGAGCAAGTGGCAGCGACCCGTGCCCGACGACAGGTGAATGATCGGGTTATGGCCGCAATCGACGAAGGTGGCTTGGCGGTTTTTCAGATCGAGGCGCAGGAACAGGAGTGTCGTGAACATGCCGAGATCGATCAGCTCGTTTATGCACCGTTCATGGATTTGCCCGACGATGCGCTCCAGCGGCGGCGCAGTTTCCAGGCTGTCGCGCTCTTCGGCGACGGTCTTCAGGAAAAGCGACTTCATGCCGGCGCTCACCAGAGCCGACTGGATGCCGTGGCCCATCACATCGCCGATCAGCATGTCGGCCAGCAGCGGATTGTATTCGATCAGTTCGGTGAAATCGCCGTCGAGATGGCCGGAGGAGTGCATCAGGTAGCTGATCTCAATATTGCGGAGCGAAATAGGAGCCTGACTCTGCAAGAGCTTCTTCTCGATCTGCGACTCCAGCTCCTTCTGCATGGTCTCGTAGTGCTTGCGGCTCTTCTCCTCCTCGATTCTTGTTGTTATGTCGCGGGCGATGAGTACGCTGTGCGGGCCGTTTTCGAGGTGTACGCATCCTCTCGAAATTTCGAGCGGCAGACGGGATCCGCTCTCGCGTAAGCCCTCGGCCTGGATGACCAGGCTTGCGCAGCTTTTTGGAGTGAGGCAGGAGGCGTCGGCAATCAGGGAGTTCAGCTCCGTCACGGTTGACGAATCCGGAAAGATTTCGGAAACATGCTGCGAGGAATGCTCGCTTCTCCGGTAGCCAAACATCGCCTCCGCCGCGGTGTTCCGGTAGCGGATCAGGCCATTCTCGTCGAGCATGAAGACCGCGTCCTGCGCCGCGTCGTACATCGAACGGAACTGTTCCTCGCTTCGTTTCAGGTCGATGGCGAGCTTTTCGAGCGTGGCGTTGGCTTCGGTCAGTTGGCGGTTCTTGAGCGAAATCTCGTCAAACAGCTCCTCGCGCTCGATTTTCATGCAGTAGTAGTCGAGGGCGTCGTTCAGGATGGCTTTGAACGATTCCGGCTCGACGGGCTTGGGAATGAAGCGGAAAATCTCGCCTTTGTTGACCGATTCGATGATCTGCTCGATATCCTGCGAACCGCTGACGATCATCCGCAGGGTGCCGGGGTAGAGACGCTTGACCTCCTTGATGAGATCGAGGCCATTCATGCCCGGCATCCGAAGGTCCGAAACAATCATATCGATAGGGGAGCCAGCGAGCATGTCGAGCGCCGCCGCCGCGTTGTCCACGAAGAATTTTCTGTACTTCTCCCTCCTCAGAAAGCGGTTGAGCGAGTGAAGAATATCCAGCTCGTCATCGACAAAAAGGATGGCGAGTTCGTCATGTTGTTTCATAATGTTGTCGATTCTTCGGCGGCTTTCAATGGCAGCCGGATGGTAAAGACCGATCCGCCCTCCGGCGGGCAGGAGACGGCGAGAGATCCGCCATGCTTGTTGGCGATGATGTCGTACGAAATGCTCAGCCCGAGACCAGTGCCTTTGCCGGGATCTTTGGTGGTGAAGAACGGCTCGAAGATTCTGTTCCGGATCTCCGCCGGTATGCCCGGGCCGTCGTCTCTGATGGTGCACCAGACCTCGGAAAGATCATAGCCGGTCGTAATGACGATGCGCCCTTTTTCATGGCGTTTCTGCGAGGCGATGGCGTGCGCGCAGTTGACGATCAGGTTCAGGAAGACCTGGTTGATCTGTTCAGGATTGCAAGGTACCGGTTGCAGGTCGGCCAGGTTGGTTTCTATTTCGGCGAAGTAGCGATACTCGTTCTGCGCGATGACGAGGGTGTCGCGGATGCCCTGGTTGAGGTCGAAGGGGACGCGCTGGTTGAGGGCGTGCCGGAACGAGAAGTTGCGCATGCTGCTCAGGATCGTGCCGACCCGCTCGAAGCCGCGCCGCGACTCGTCGAACAGCTCGGGCAGCTCGTCGAGCAGATCGTCGATGTTCAATCTTTTTTCGAGCGCCTTGAGCTTCTCCATCGCCTCTGGAGCCGGGCCGGACTGTTCGATGTCGCGAAAAATGAGGCGGTACTCCCTGATGAGCTGGCTCAGGTCGTTGACATCTTCGCGAAGCGTGGCGAAGTTGATCCGTACGAAGTTGACCGGATTGTTGATCTCGTGCGCCAGACCGGCGGCGAGCTGACCGATCGAGGCGAGCTTCTCCTGGAGGATCATCTGCTGGTGGGTCGCTTCGAGTTCGCGCGTCCGCTCCTCCACCCGCTCTTCGAGGGTCTGGTTAAGCTCACGCAGCTTCTCTTCGTTGCGTTTCCTCTCGGATATATCGAGGCAAAGGCCGCGAATGCCGATAGGCACGCCCCGCCGTATGATAGGCTCGCTGTAAATCAGAATCGGAAAAACAGAACCATCGCCTTTTTGCGCGAGGTATTCATGATTCTCGAAGGTCGCTCCCTGAACTCTGGCGATCATGTTCTGCATGACTCGCGGGTGTTCTGCAGGCGCGAAGAGTTTGAGCGCCTTGAATCCTTGCGCAATATCGTTTTTGGAATAACCGAAAAGGTCGAGTCCAGCCTTGTTTGAAAAGGTGATGTTGCCCGAAAGATCGATCTCGAATACCGGCTGAAAAAGCAGATCGGCCAGCTCCTGGAAACTCTGTTCGCTCTCGGCCAGCGCCTCCTGCTCCTTTTTGCGCTGGGTTATATCCTGCTTGATGCTGATGAAGTGGATGATCTCCTTGTCGGGGCCAGTAATCGGGCAGACGATGCAGTACTCGGTGTAGTGCTCTCCGTTTTTTTTCCGGTTGACAATTTCACCCTGCCAGATTTTTCCGGCGTTGATGATCTCCCAGAAATTGCGGTAGAAAAGCTTTGAATGCACGCCCGAATTCAGAATGCTCATCGGCTGTCCCTTCGCCTCCGCCTCGCTGTAGCCCGACAGCTCTGTAAAGCCCGGATTGCTGTATTCGATGATCCCCTGATCATTGGTGATGACCACCGCCAGCGGAAGCTCGGTGATGGCCGCCGAAAAGAGCGTCAGCTTGTTGCGCAGTTCGAACTCGGTCAGGGCGTTTCTGATGGCGATGCCGAGCCGGTTGATACTGACCGGTTTGAGCAGGTAGGTGTAAGCGCCCAGATTCATCGAGAAGATAGCCTGCTCGGTATCGCTCGAACTCGAAATGATGATGACCGGAATCGAGATGTTGTGCTCGTGCAGCCAGGTGAGCACTTTGAGACCGGTGATTCTCGGTTCGTTGATGTCGAGCAGCAAGAGCTCGATCATGCAGGTGCTGAACAGTTCGATGCTCGACTCGTCGTTGTCGGTCATCAGGGCTGTATAGCCGAGCTGCTCGACAATCGTGGCCGTGTAATTCCGGGAAACAGGATCGGCATCGACAATCAGAATGGTCGTGTACTTGTTGGGAGCTTGCGATATGGCGCCCGCGCTGTCCTGAAAGACATTCATCTCCATCGACCCAAACTAATCATGCGTTAGCCGATTTTGCCGATTGCGGTCTCGATTTCGACGTCGGGTTACAACGGGCTGATTTCATGCGTAAAGATCATCAGTATGATGCGTAACTTGTTATTATTATGAACGTTGGCTGTCGGGCCTATGCCTAGCCTTCATCGTGGCAGTCTGATGCAGACCGGCTTCAGGGGTGAATCAGTAAAGCTCCGCTTTCTTCAAACACATCTGCTTGAAAACCGGAATGGGGTATGCACGGAAAGTCCGGCTGATGCGGAGCTTTCTACACTCTCGTTTCCCGGGCGAAGCACTCCGGCTCTCTGTTTCAGATACTCAGAAAACACGCCTCAGCATACTGTTCAAAAGCACCTTTCACATCGCATGACACCATTATCAGACGCTTTCCGGTGGCAGACCGAAACGCCAAACATTGGTTCAACCATTGAGGAGAAAAGACCAATCTCGGAACAGCGCTGAACGACATGCTCTTCTCCCAACAATTTTACATTATATATAGACCAAATTCAACACCCATTTTAACATTACAGTTCCTGTTTCTTGTTATTTTTGATGAATTTACGGCAGATTTCCAACGTTAGGCCGTTAAACATCCTGTTGCGATGGAAAATATTGATTGCTGTTTTCCATGTATGGCATGAAAGCGATTTTTGCGAAAGGTAAAGAGCTGCTTTTTAAAAAAAGAAAACATTCAAATAAAAAAAGCCAATGCAATCTTACGTATATATTATTTATGTAAATTCACCTGTTATGAATAGATATTATGTACTTCGTATGAAGTCGAGGTATTGTTATGGTTATGAAGGACAAAAGCATTGTACCTGCATGGACTGAAAACGCGGTCAACAGTTTTGGAGCATAATTCGGAGAAATTTCAGTTGGCGATCATGGCAATTGGGAGCGACGGGAAGCGCTGGAGAACGAAATAGACGGGAATCGAAAGTGATGAGATGGCGATTCGAGAGAGGCGATTTTTCTGTCTGATTCCAATTCTAAAACATTATGACTATTATATACCCATAAACAAAAAAAGGTGGGTATATGGCGCGACCGGCAACAGGCAGGGAAGTATTGGCGCAAGCGAAAGCAGCGTTGGCATCAGCCCGGACAAAAGAAGCATTACGCGAAGCGCAGGCGGTACTCTTGCCGCTGGAACATGGTTTATCAATGGATGAGGTAGCCGCAATCCTCGGTATTTCAAGGGGTTGGGCCTGTAAGCTCCGGCGACGTTTTATCAGTTCAGGCGGGTGCCCGTCAGAGCCGAAAGCAAAGCGAGGCGGTCGCCGAAGAGAAAATATGACGTTCGAAGACGAGGTCGATTTCCTTGCGCCGTATCTCGAAAAAGCGGCTCGTGGCGGCATCCTGGTCGTCAGTGAAATCAAGCAGGCGCTGGATCAACGATTGGGTCGAACCACGGCGCTCGCTTCGACCTACAATCTGCTGCATCGGCACGGCTGGCGCAAGCTTGCGCCGGACAAAAGGCACCCGAAAAACGATCCCGAAGCGCAGGATACGTATTAAAAACTTCCGAAACTGAACTCCTCGATCGATACTGAGTGGTCTGGCTCCAACAAAAAAGGCGCGGCTCAGCCTTATCTCCGATACGCGGCGAAGCTGGTGCCCGCGTCCCTTTCGTCCGTTGACGCAAGCGATGGTAACGCAATAATATACCTATGCTTACGCAGCGGTATCGGTGAGCGATGGCGTCCTGGACACGCTGATTCTGCCGCATGTGAACAGCGATTTCATGCAGCTTTTTCTCGATGAGGTCGCCGCCAGACGCCCGAAAGATCGAATCGTGATGATTCTCGATGGCGCAGGTTGGCGCCAGTCGTCTACGCTGAAGATACCGAAGAACATGCTGTTGATTTCATTGCCGACCTACGCTCCGGAACTCAATCCTGTCGAGCATTTATGGGACGAACTTCTTCGCGAAAAAGCGTTGGGCAATGTGTTCTTCGACAGCATCGAAGCTCTTGAAGAGCACCTGGACGTTTCGTTGAAAGCGATGGCGCTTAATACTCAGAAAGTCCACTCCATCGCCGCATGGCCTTGGTTTATAAGTGCTTTGTTGAGATAGAAATGGAATAATAACATTGATGTAAACAATTATTATCAATAACCTGCACACGATATGTTGAACTTAAAAGACGGACAGAAAAGCGAATCTGACTGGAAGCGGTAAATATCCGGTTCATGATGCGACTTGAAGGACTATCGCTAAAATGAGTTTAATGATTCATTTTTTTGTAAATGAATGGCTTTGATGTGAAGTAAATATTTTAATGCAGGAATTCGATTGATATGAGAGACTCTTTACAAAGCAGCGCCTTTGATTGACTGGTATTTATTTTTTGCGGCTTTGATTTTCGATGTGGTTTTTTGCGGATGTTTTTTCGCATATGCAGGTGGATATTCTTCTCTTTCAGCTTCCTTTATTAGATTCACAATTCGCTAAAAAAAATGAACTACACTGCCGAAAAAACTCATTACCCGACATATCCACCTGCAAATACATGCATTGTTCTTCCAGAGTTCGTCCGGCAAAAGTGCATCGAATTCTGGACGGCTCCAGATTGACTCCGCGGACACACCCTTCACGCATTCAAATAACGGAACAAGATGTGCAACGAGCTTCATTTTGTCTGTGAGACCCCCCACTTCTGAATTGATTTGTGACAGTATCTCTTATTGCAGTTGCGCATCAGCATCCTTGACATCGATGCGCTTGATCAACATAA
>JAAXWU010000048.1 GCA_013334855.1 Chlorobaculum sp.
GGCGCAGGTCGAAAGCTACAACAAGCCCGACACAGGCGAAGGCCATTTGTACGGAGCGATCATCGGTGCGGTACGGGAGTACTTCACGACGAAAAAGAGCGGCAAGTACGCCAACTATCCGCTGGTTTATTGCGCCCACTATTGCGGCGACCTCTCCATGCCGCTGCACAACTCAGCGCACGACGACTTCAACAAGGAGCGTCACGGCTTCAATGACGGCGTCATCGAGAACAGCGTGCGCAACAACATCGACCATATCCAGCTCAAGATGACCTTCCCGTACATCAAAAGCGAAGCCGATCTGGAAAAAGAGATTGCCGCCGTTGCGGAATCGGCCCGGCAGCTCGGCATGAAGATGAGGAAGGAAAATCGTAACATGACTACCGAAGAGGCCTACACCCAGGTGGCCCGCAGCGCGTCGCTTTTCCGCGCCATTCTTTCGTGGACGGAGCGGCAGGCGGCGTCAACGGCGACCGCGACGACGACGGCGGCGGCGGAAATGAACGTTGCATTAGTGGAATGAATTTGAAAAGCTTGCATGGCAGACCGAACCCATCTCGATACACTCAGGGCCGGAGTTGACGGCTGGAACCAGTGGCGCGCCGCTGAACCAGCCCTCCGGCCAAACCTTCGCGAAGCCGATCTCGGCGGCGCTGACCTCAAAGGCGCGAACCTCTCGGATGCCGACCTCAACGGCGCGGTGCTCGTCAAGGCCCGGCTCTCCGGCGCTGACCTGAGCGGCGCCGATCTTCGCGGAGCCGACCTGTCGGGCGCGAGACTCGACGGCGTCAATCTCAGCCGCGGCACCATCGACACGCTCACCCGCTACGACGGCGTCGAAGGGTGCGAAATCGGCGTCAACGGCATCTACTCGCCCGCCACCGACTCGGCGGCGCTCGTGCGCCTCGACCCGCCCGGCAACTCCATGCAGGGGGCCAACGCCGAAGCGGTGGTCGAGAGCCTGCGCCACGCCCGCAAGCTGCACACCTTCTCGCTGATTCTGGCCGGCATCGCCACGCTTTTCATCGTCATCAAGCCCAAAACCATCACGCTGCCCTACCTTGCCGGATCGTTCAAGTTCGACGATTTCAGCTACGCCTTTCTGGCCACGATTCTTTCGGCGGCCATCATGAGCCAGGTGGCCTCGTTCATCGACTCCGCCCTGCAAGGCGCACGCTACCTCAACGACCGCCGGGCGGCCATGATGGTCGGCCACTTTCCGTGGCTGCTCTCCAAAATCGAAAGCAACCCGGCGGGCAAGCGCCACTCAAAAATACTGCGCATCTTCACCATCTTCCATCCGCTGATCTACCTCTACTTCTTCGTCCACTGGAGCGCCCTCGTTACCGGCGACTGGGCGGCGGTCATCAGCCACTACCAGCAGATACCGGTGATCTTCGGCGAATATCTTCTGCCGGTCGTCTACATGATTCTTATCCGCACCTGTCTGCACATCTTCAAGCTATCGGAAGGCTTCCAGAAGCCAATCCTCTTCGACGCCGAAACCGAACGCACCCGCCGCACCGACATGGAGCGCCTCACGCAAGCCTTCGAACGCCAGGCCCAACTAACCGCCGAAATGGTCAAAGTGCTGAACAAGATGGAGGGAAAGGAGTGACGCCTGTATTGAACGCTTTGCAGCATCGAAGAGAACCGGAACCGTTTTTCCCGATGGATCAGGTTGCGCCCCTTGTCTGTTGATCTTGCCCGCCGTTTCAATTGACGGTTCAGGCACAGGGACGAAAAGCGGATTACCGACCTGATCGCACGGATAGAAAAGAGATCAAGGAGGGCTGACGAAGCGCGTCCCAAGATTCGACACCACAGCAAAAAGGCTGTCTCAAAAGTGATTCTATAACGATAAGTCGAGTCATTTTTCGATTGTCATTCTGTCCCGACCACTGTCGGGAAAAGAATCCATTTTTCGGAGATTCACTTTAAGCGATTATTTCGTAATGCGTTACGAGATCAATCCGGGTTCTTCGCCCGACTTCGTCGCCCCCCTCGATATGTCGGGGCAGAATAAATCGGAAAATACTACTGAATGAACACCTCTGAGTTCGCCTCTTTTGCGTTGGTGGGGTGGATAAAAAATGAGACATTACCGCAAATATCCCGCCTATCTGTTTGCTTTACGGTACAAATTTTTTACATTCGTATAAATGTATTGGCTGATTTATAAGGTAGTATCACTCGAATCACCTTTTCCCTCACAGCAAATGTGTCTCGCAAGCACTTTCATGTGGAGCATGAACCTCGAATACAAGGGTGAAAATCGGGAGACTATAGAGTTGCCATACAATGAGACCCTCACGACAGGGGTAAAACATTTAACGGGTGAACGCAGAAGTCGGAGTTTTAAACTTTGCCAATTATCTGAATCTATGGGGTTGAACAAAACAAATAACGTTTATAGAGAATTTAAAGCCCATTTGATAGTTTGGAATAACTACGACAAGCAAGCGGTTGACAATATCACTCGCTACTTTGTTGCGTTTATTTGTTCGATATTGAATATAATACACAATAGAGTAGCGCGAACAAGCAATTTAGCGTACACCTGTAATAGACCCTGCAACAAACGACAACAGAAATTAAGACAAAATATAAAGTATGAATGACCTTATAACAAACGGAGCAGAAATTAAACAAAGAATTATTTCTGAAATTAAAAATGCGAAAAAATGTATTTATATCGCAATGAGTTACTTTACTGACAGAGACATTGCAATGGCAATCGTTGAAGCAAAAAACAGAAATGTAACCGTTGATATTATTCTTTCCTCAAACGCTCAAAATGAAACTGTAAAGTTAATGCTAAATGGCGCAGGCATCAGTGTTCACGCTTTTGACACAGGTGACCCGCGAGGAATTATGCACCATAAATTTTGCCTTATTGACAACAAAATTTCAATTAACGGCCCATACAATTATTCTTTAAATGCAAGCAACAACAACGTAGAAACTATTCAAATTTCAGACGATACTACAACAAATGCTCAATTCTTATCAGAATTTGAACGCCTAAAATACAATATTGATAACCGAATAGCTGTGAATGAAATTGTACCTATACCAGAATCTAAAACTGAACAAGTGACCCCAAATAATTTTGTTGACACTTTTTCTCAACGGCTACATAGCCTTGTTTATTCAGCTGCACAAATCGACAGGGAGAAATACAAGGAGGACGGATTTAAAACATCAGAAGCAAGCCGAGGCAGTATTGATATTTTCAGAACTGAATATAACCATATAAAAGAAAAAATTAGAACTTATGCTACAGACGAGGGATTAGGGAATATGAAAAATGTTTTAATATCCAATATCTCTATTGCATTTGAAAGCACAAAAACAAATATAGAAACAGAAAAACAAGAAAAAATAAACGTTGAAAAGCGAAACAATGATTTAGAAAAAAGACAAATCACAGAAAAAATATCAGAATTAAAACAAGAAAAATCTATCTATGAGTCAGGCAATCAAAATACTGGAGAAAAAGGATTATTGCAAATCAATAAAGAAATAGAAATAAATAAACTCGAAAGAAAAACATTAGAACAGTCTTTTGTTGTAAAAAAGTTTTGGTCTATCGGCACAATTCTCGTCACACTTGGATTGGGGGTTTTTGTTTTTTATCTATCAGTATTTTTTGCTTCCGCAATTTATAAAGTTTTCTTTGAAGGTAACATAATTCGATCATCATTAGAAGCCGGTATAAATCCTGGAATTCCGCAACTTGTTGACGCAAATGCAATCATTAAAATATTTAGACAACAAGGCCCTTTATTCGGTTTTATTGCCGCGCTTTTCTTTCTCATCCCAATTCTATTATCTAATCTAAAAATTCTTGGGAGTGAAAATAAACTAGTAAACAATCTTTTATTTTGGGTTGGTTTATTAATATTCGACATTTTGGTATCGACTATGGTTGCAATTAATACAAACGAGATAAAATGTTTGTTAGTAGGCCGAGAATCTAAACTTCAAATATGGGAAGTTGTAAAGCATGGAGAGTTTTGGTTGATTTTTGTATTTGGGATGTTTCCATTAATCCTCACACATTTTTTAATAGATTATATAACAAAAGCCTACAAAAACTCTCAAAGAGAAATTGTTGATGCTGAAAAAAACAGAAAAATCCAAGTTCTAGAGAAAGAAATAATTGACCTTATTACGGAAAAAGAATCTATCATGAACAAGGTTAAAGAAAAGGAAGAGGCTATTGGTGAAAACAATAAAAAGATTCTAAACTTGGAAACTGAAATCAATAATCGTCAATCTCAAATTGAAAAAAACTATGCCGAATTGCAGAAACAAATTATAACGATATTTGATGACTTTAACGCAAGGATAACAAGCGGCAAAATCTTTACAGATGTATTTTTAAATAGTGTTATATCTTCATACAAGTCAGGTTTTATAGAATTTCTTTCCAAGTATTATGCCGCAGACGAAGTGGCAAGGAGAGTCAGTGAGATAGAACAAACAACCATCACATCAATCCAATAATTTAATCTTTATAATGAAAAAAGCATTTGCCATTATTTCTACTGTACTCTTATTTGCTTCATGTCACCCAGAATCTCAAAACAAACATTTGACATACCAGAACATCGTAATTATTTCGGATATGTCAAGCCGTATTACCAATAAACCACCGAAAGACATAGATAAAATTGATGAGATTGTCCAGTACTTCAAAGATGAGTGCGTTAAGCCCGGAGAAAAAATTGGTGACAAATCCTGTATTTCTTTCTCTACATTTTCAGAAAAAGCTATTGCTTGTATTGATATAGACAAAATAAAATATTTGGGAGATAAGCAACAGTTTATAAATTCAACTGCCAAATATCAGAATAATGGCTTAGTGCATCAAATTAAATATTTTAAACAAAGAGTAAACACTACTTATGCAAATACAAGAAATAAAGGATTGGACTTAATAAGCATTTTGATTGAAAAAATCGAAAACGAACCAATTATTAAAAAAAATACGTATTTGACTAACGGAATAGACACGACATTTGTCAACTATGACAATCATATCTATATTTTCACAGATGGCTATTTGGAATATCAAAACAAAAGCTCAAACAGCCAATTTTATTTCGGTAGTTCCGAAATAGATAAAGTAAGACAATTTTGTAAAGCCAATAATGTCGACATAAAAAAAGCACTTGAAACCAATAACTCATTATGCCTACCACCAAATAAAAGCGAAAAGAATCAATACATTAATCTTCACGTATTAGAAACTCATGAACGAGATAAAAACGACAGTTTGCAGACATACAAATATCCCACAGGACAAAGAGACAATGAAATTCTTGAGACGGTATGGAGAAAATGGGCAACTGAAAGTGGTTTTAAAAGCTTTGAGTGGAAAAAGTATTAAATGACACAAATAATTCAGACAATCGGGCGAACCACTAACGGCAACTATCTGCAAATAGCGGATCAGTGGTTAAATCATGCTTGTTACTTCTATCAAAGCACGTATTTTGCTGAGAGTGAGGGGATTTATAAGCACACCAACACTAAATGTTACATCAAAGTATAGGAATCAGAAAAGACAGACATATATTGAATAGTAAATCATAGTATTGAGCAAAAAAACATTTACGCTTTAACCTGCCGAATATCTTACTGTTCATCGCCGATTGCTTGCAGGAATTACGCTCATGCATGAAACACCCTCAACTACAACATTACGAAAAATGAATTGCTTTTAAATGGCGAAACGGTTTTATATGCCATTTCAGAAGGTTTGAGAGCAAAGTTATAGCACGATTTTCAACAAGAAAATAATTTATTTACAGCGACTTAAGCCAACAGGAGATTATTGAACACATAGCACAATTCATTTCGAACTTGTGGCCAATTCACATTTTTGGAGAAGGTAACACAATAACAACTGCGATTTATTTAATAAAATATCTTCGTAAACTTGGCCTTGAAGAAATAAACAATGATTTATCAACAGATCATTCGCGGTATTTTCGCAATGTACAAGTGCGTGCTAATTACGAAGACTTATCAAAAGGCATTCACAAGACCGATAAATATTTTATAAGTTTTCTTTTAAACTTGATTCATCAAGAAAATCACTCACTGAAAAACCGTGAAATGCATATCCAGTACGCTCCCGTTACATATTACACTGTATATGACACTGTATATTATTTGATAAAACAAAACAATAGCAACCGGTCAGCTCAGTTCTGAAAAGCGCAGGAATTCGCGGGTTCGTTCATCCTTTGGGTTTTCGAGCAGCTCTCTGGTGGCGTTCATCTCGATCAGCTCCGACTTGCCCATGAAAGCGAGCTGGTCGGCAAATCCTTTCAGAAAGCGCACCGAGTGCGAAACGATAACCACCGTATGCCCCGCTGCGGCGAACTCCTGAAGCAGCTTGCGCACGTCGCCGCTCCTGATGGGATCGAGCGCGCTGGTCGGTTCGTCGAGCATCAGCGCTTCAGGGTTCATGGCAAGGGCGCGAAGAATCGCCACCCGTTGCTGCTCGCCTCCTGAAAGCTCTTCGGGATATTTGTTGCGATACTGTTCGATGCCGAGCTTTTCAAGCAGTCCGAGAGCCTCCTTTTCCGCTTCGGCCTTCGGTTTGCGGCTCACGTGCACCGGCGCTTCGATGATGTTTCCCAGAACGCTCAGGTGAGGGAACAGGTGCAGGTGCTGAAAGACGATGCCCGACTTTTTCCTGAACGCCCAAAGCGCTTCGTTTCTCGTTCCGCTATCCGCGGCAGGAAGCGTTCTGTCTCCGATCGAGATGGAGCCGCTCTCGAACGGCAGCAGGCCGCACATGCACATCAGAAGCGTCGTTTTGCCGTTGCCCGAGGGGCCGATGATGCCGAGAATCCTGCCGGACTGGAGATCCATGCTGACGTTGTTCAAGAGGCGCGTCCCCTCGACCGATGCCGTCAATCCATTGATGCTGATCATGTGTCGCTCCCCGATGAGATGATTCCGGTGGATTTTCTCTGCAACCGCTGCTCCAGCCGGTGCGCTAGATGGGCGAGCGGCAGGCTCATGGCCAGATAGTAGCAGCAGACCACAAGCCCGATGCCGAGGTAGCTCTGCGTGGCGTTGGCCAGTTCGCGATAGGCCGTTGCCAGCTCCCAGACCGCGATGGCGAATGCCGTCGAGGTGTCTTTGAAGAGCGCTACGAAATCGTTGGTCATCGGCGGAAGTGCGATGCGGAACGCCTGCGGAAAGATGATGCGACGGAAGGCCTGCGCCGGTTTCATGCCGAGCGAATAGGCGACATGCCACTGCCTCGACGGCACGGCCTGGAACGCCGTCCGGTAGACCTGCGACTCGTAGGCTGCATAGTTGAGGCCGAGGCCGACGATGGCCGTCAGCCAGCCGGGAAGCGTGACGCCCACGACCGGAAGGCCGAAGTAGAGGAAAAGAAGCTGCACGAGCACCGGCGTACCCCTGAAAAATTCGATGTAGATCGTGCACACTGTTCTGACGAACCGGTTGCCGTTCGACTGGCCAAGCGCGAGAGGAACGCCAAGCAGTACGGCGATCAGCATCGCCCCGAAGGCCAGCATTACCGTAATGCCCGCCGCCTTGCTCAGCTTGATGAGTCCTTCCGACCAGTTGAAGCGGGCGCTGGTAACCTCGTATTTGACGGACTGCCTGGTGCGCAGGCTCAACTGCTCCTCATTCCAGAGATCCCACTTTCTGAATATCTTTTCGGTGGTGCCGTTATTGGCCAGCGAATCGATGGCGGCATTCACCTTTTCGAGCAGCGCCTTGTCGCCTTTGCGGATGCCGACCACATACGCTCCGGTGTTGAAAGGCTTTCCAGCCGGGCGCAGTTTCGGGTTTTTGCGGGCATAGAACATCTCCCCGGCCACATCCATGATCACCGCATCGACCCGTCCCGCTTCGAGATCCTGATAGGCTCCGACCGGGTCCTGGTAGCCCACCGATTTGTAGCCGCCCTGTTCGAGCAGGCGCGACGCGGCGCAATTGACCAGCGTACCCACCGGAATGCCGAGCCTCTTGCAATCTTCGAGCGAATTGATCCGCTGTTCCGACTTCCGGACGGTCAGTTGCAGCCGGAAGAGGTAATAGGGCTTGCTGAAGAGCACCTCGCGCGCCCGGTCGGTGGTCGGTTCGAAGCCGTCGATGATGACGTCGAACTCCTTTCGTTTCAGGGAAGCGACGATGCTCTCCCAGTCGGTCGGCACGAATTTGGCCTTCATGCCCATCTGCCGGGCCAGCGCCTCGGCAAAATCGTAATCGAACCCCGTATAAGCCTGCGGATTCGACGGGTCGCTGAACACATACGGCGCACCGCCGCTCGGATCGCCGCCCCAGCGCAAAGCCTGAGGCGCGGCAACCGCCGCCAGCGTATCGAACGCCAGCAGCACAAGGAGAAGAAACAGTTTTTTCGTGGCAGGAGTGGGTTTTCGGTTGACAGGCCGCCGCTACTTTTTTACCGATTTTAATGTATGAAAATAATGGAAATATACCTGTCATATACCTTGAGCGGCAACGACAGCAGGAGCCGAAAGCGCCTCTCTATATCCTGTCATACAGAGCGATGGACACGAAAAGGTGAATGTGATTGTACCTGTTCCGTGCTCTTATTGCTCCGGCCATTAAAACTCTTAAACAATTGCCCCGTCCCGAAGGCTTTCGGGACGGGGTATGCGGATAACACAAAATAAATCAGGGCTTTAGCCCAAAATCTTTCAACAGCAGCGATTGCGTTTTTTTTGTTGCCGGAGCAATGATACAGGTATACCGTGAATGATGATGAATGGAGAAGCGTGTGGCGGTCATGCAATGCAGGAACGTTGTGACTATGCAGGAAGCGACGCATGAATTTCCTGTGAAAGAGTCGTATTGATGGCGAGCGTTCCATCGGCTGCGTTGTCGAGTATGATGCTGTTCAGCCGCTCAAAAAGTCAATGACTGAACGACTCGAATCTCGACGAAAAAAGCCGATGCGGATGCCTTCTTCTTTCTGGCTATCCTGTTCTTATTTTTGGTTGTCATCACGTATTACAATTAACCGGGAGTTGTATGATCGCATTACCAAGAGCTTCGATACGTCATATTGGCGTACTGTTCTGCCTTTCCATCGCATTGCTGCTGGCGGATTACGGCAATGCGTCTGCCCGAACGCAAACTCTTGGCGAGGCGGTGAATGGCGTGGTCAGCGCGTTCAGGTCGAA
This sequence comes from Chlorobaculum sp., assembly GCA_013334855.1. Taxonomy (GTDB): domain Bacteria; phylum Bacteroidota; class Chlorobiia; order Chlorobiales; family Chlorobiaceae; genus Chlorobaculum. The sequence goes on from JAAXWU010000048.1 coordinate 9,210, forward strand.
AGACTCGGTTCGGCTGAACAGCTATATCCATCCGAAGCGTGGCGTGATCGTTATCTATCGCACTGGCGTATTCAATGAATTTAAAGCCGTCTCGAAGATCGATTTCGATCATCCGGTTCCAGAATACTTCTCTTATCCCGAGATCAAAGGCAGAGCGCCGCTCCGGTATGCGAGACTGCCGGTGTACAATTGCGAGCGCAACGCCTGGTCAAAAACGGGGCTGTTCTGCGACCTCAAACACCGGGACACCTTGTTATCCGCAACGGCAATGAATCTCAGGGATTATCGAGGTGACATCATTACACGGCAAACCATCGCCCGATTTCGCTCGCTCGAAGCACAAAGCATCCGCGTCGTGCTGGTTGAGGCCGATGGACGCGATCTGGTGTTTTATCTCACGAGGATCGGCGGGCGCTGGTATCTGACAATCCTCGACCGCGTCACAAGCGATTGCAGCGCCTGAGTGAATGTTCTTAACGCTTGAGTATATTTGCTCCGCAGAAGCAAATTCTGATAACTGAAGAACAGCGTTATGAACAAAACAGTGCTCGTTACCGGAGCATCGGGGTTTATCGGGTCACATCTGGTGCGGCGGTGCCTGAATGAAGGGTATCGCGTGAAGGCGCTGGTGCGGAAGGGAAATTCGTGCATCGCGACGTTACGTGCTTCCGGCGTCGAGGTAGTCGAGGGGGATGTGCGGGATGCGAGGGCGGTCGATGAAGCCGTGCGAGGGTGCAATATCGTGCTGCACTCCGCCGCGCTGAACTCCGATTGGGGGGCGAAGCAGGATTTCATCGACATCAACGTCGGCGGCACCCGCACGATGTGCGAGTCGTCGATCCGGCACGGCGTCGAGCGGCTGGTACATCTCAGCACGCTGGAGTGTTTCGACCACCACACGCTCGACAGGGTGGATGAACGGAGCCCCTATTTTATCCGTGATCAATGCTATCCCGACACGAAAATCGCAGGCAGTAACGAGGTATGGGCGGCAATGAAGCGCGGGCTTTCGGCGAGCATTCTCTACCCTGTGATTGTCTGTGGCCCCGGCGACCGGACGATATTTCCGCTGCTGGCCGACGGCATCCGCAAGCGGCAACTCTTCTTCTGGTCGCGCAACGCGCCGATGAGCCTGATCTATATCGACAATCTCGTCGATCTGACGATGCTTGCCGCCACGCGCCCGGAAGCCGCAGGCGAGGCGTTCATGGCCTGCGACGGCGAAGCGATCACCTTCGAGGCGGTGTGCCAGCGCATCGCCGAAGCGATTGGCTCGCCGTCGCCATCGCTCCATCTGCCGTTCGGACTGGTGCGTGGAATTGCCGGGGCGATGGAGGCGATCTACCGTCTTGCCGGAAGCGCCAAGCGGCCGCTCCTGACGCGGCAGGCGGTCGATCTGCTCGCCTCGCACGCGATGGTCGATGTGTCCAAAGCCCGCACGATGCTCGGCTGGCAAAGCCTCGTGCCGCAGGATGAGGGTATCCGCCGCGCTCTGGAGTGGCTGGTGACTCTCGATCCGTCGCAGTGGAAGCAGAAGTGAGGGTATGTTAAGTAATCCGTGACCGGCGAAGCATCTCCGCTCATGATGATGCTTCGCCGGACGCACTAACCGGTGTTCAGCGGCTGAGAAACTTGCTCATGCTCTCGTTGTAGCGCTCGCCGGTGGCCGCGCCTTTCGGGAGCGCTTCGGCGATTTCAGCCATCTCCGTCTCGCTGATGACCACGCTGCCCGCCGCGATGTTCTCTTCGAGGTATTTGAGATGCTTGGTGCCGGGAATGGGCACGATGTCGTCGCCTTGCGCCAGCACCCAGGCAAGGGCAAGCTGGCCGGGAGTGATCTCCTTCCGCGCAGCAATCGCCTCGATGCGCTCCACCAGTTCGAGGTTCCTGGTGAAATTCTCGCCCATGAAGCGCGGCGAGCTGCGCCGGTAGTCGTCCATCTGAAAATCGTCGGGGCTTTTGAGCGCGCCGGTGAGAAAGCCGCGCCCGAGCGGGCTGTAGGCGACGAGCCCGATGCCAAGCTCGCGAAGCAGCGGCAGAATCTCCTCCTCGGGATCGCGCGACCAGAGCGAGTATTCGTTCTGCAAGGCGCTGACCGGATGCACCGCATGAGCGCGGCGGATCGACTCCGCGCCCGCCTCCGACATCCCGATATAGCGCACCTTGCCCGCCGCGACCAGCTTGGCCATCGCGCCGATGGTCTCCTCGATGGGCACCGAGCTGTCCACGCGATGCTGGTAATAGAGGTCGATGCAGTCGATGCCGAGCCGCTTCAGCGAGGCGTCGCAACAGACGTGGACATACTCCGGTCGCCCGCAGATGCCCGTGACCGGCGCCCAGCCGCCATCCGCCGACGCGGCTGCCCGCATGATGCCGAACTTGGTGGCGACGATCACCTTGTCGCGCCGTCCCCTGATCGCCTTGCCGACCAGCTCCTCGTTGGTGAACGGCCCGTAGGCGTCCGAGGTGTCGAGGAAGTTCACGCCAAGATCGAGCGCCCGGTGGATCGTGGCGATGGACTCCGCCTCGTTGCGCGTACCGTAAAAATCGCTCATCCCCATGCACCCCAATCCCTGCGCGGAGACGACAAGCCCCTGCGTGCCAAGTTTGCGTTGTTGCATCGTTCTCTCTCCTTTTTTTGTGTCAAGTCAATACCAAAAAGCCTTGAGCATTCTCCGTCATTGCGAGTCTCCCGTATTCGGTCGGCTACCGCACACAGACCTTGAACAGCGTGTATCTGCTCAGGGAAAAAGTGGAAACAACATTGAAAAAGAAATTGGGCTAAATAAAGCCCTGATTTTTCTATTTCTTCAACCCCGGACTGAAGTCCGGGGCAATTGCTTAGGAGCATAAGCAGCTCGCTCATGGAGGTGGCAATCCAATTGTACTCAGGCAGGCTTTAGCCCGTCGGACATGCAGCTCTCATACATTCACATTGCCCCGGCTTTCAAGCCGGGGAGAGCCAGTCAGAAAAATCCCGGTGTTTCAGCCCAATCTTTTATTGCCAGCTTCCATCACATTACATCAGTTACCGATATAGTGAAATACTGGCAAAACAATGCATGTTCATGGAAAGGAGCGAAGCGATGTGGCAATCCAGAAATCATCGATCACAACACGCCACGTATGGATCGCCACGTCACGACAAGTCGGGACTCGCGGTGATACTCTCCATCATTATCTCTTGACACACCAGTGAATATGATTGCGTCAGTCCGGCAGTTGTACCGTTCTGACAATCCAGTACAGCTCCCCGCCCTGACGCACTTTCTCGAAGCGTCCCGAGGCGTGCAGCATCTCCAGCGCTTCGCCGATTTTCGCGGCGTCGCCATCGAAGAGCTTGCCGAGGGCCGCTTCGAGTTCGCGCTCCTGCAAGGGGTGGCGGGTGGCGATGCCCGTGACGGTGTCGAGCAGGTCGTCCGCCGAGCCGAGCTGCATCTCCCCCTTGGCAGGTTGCAGCACCGGAGCCGCCGCCGAGAGGATGAACACCGCCCGCTGGACAAGCACTTCATCAGGAAGACCGACAACGCTTTCCGGCGCGGGGCGGGTCGGCAGGACGAGGTGAATCATGTCGGGGCGAATCTCCTTCAGCACGTCGGCCATATCCTGCAACGCAGCGTCCGAATCGTTCAGCCCGGCGATCAACATCACCTCGACCCAGAGCTTCCCGGTGTACTCCTGCCTGAAGCTCCGCATTCCATCGATGTGCCGCTCGAAGCTGAAGCCCGGCGCGGGGCGGTCGATGCGCTCGAACAGCTCCGCCGATCCGGCGTTGAGCGACGGCAAAACGGCGTCGGCTTCGAGCAGCTCGCGCCGCACCTCGGGGTCGCAGAAAAGCGAACCGTTGGTGATCACCGCCAACGGAATGTCGGTCGCCTTTTTGACCCCGGCGATCAGCCAGTCGAGTCCCTTGTAAAGCGTGGTCTCGCCGGAGCCAACGAAGGTGATCCAGTCGATCTTTTTGCTGCTCGCGACCGCGTCGAGAATCTCCGAGAGAATCTCCTCCTTCGGATAGAATTCACGCCGCTCCGTCTCGAACGCCTTCGTGCGTCCAAGCTGGCAGTAGACGCAGTTCCAGGTGCAGCTTTTGGATGGGAGCAGATCGACGCCGAGCGACTGGCCAAGCCGTTTGGAGGAGACGGGGCCGAACACGTGCTTCATGGCGCTCACCCCTTCGCGGCTTCAGCGGTTGCGGCAAACTCGGCCATCTTCGCCTGGCTCTCCGTCTCGAACGCCTCGCGCGACACATGCGGCAGCACCAAGCTGGAGGCGGTGAAGGCGATGATTTCGAGCACGAAAATCCCTGCGTAGGCGAGCATGTGGTTGCCCGAAAAGTGGAACACAAGGTCGCGAATCACCCCGGCGCTCGAATGGCCGATGAAGATCGCCAGGCTCTGCGCCGTGCCCCAGAGGCCCATGTAGATGCCGCTGTGCCCGGCGGTCATGTTCATCATCATGGTGATGTTCGAGACGCTCGCCGCGCCGAGGCCGATGCCGGTCACCACGAGCGCGATGCGCAGAAACTGCATGTCGTGCATGAATCCGGCGGCGATGATCAGGCTGAAACCGACCGCGCCGAAGACGTTGCCGAAGTACGCGCCGCGCCGCGTGCCGATCTTCGAGAGCAGAAAGCCGGTCAAAAGCATGAAGATGAGCTGCGTGCCGCCCATCACCGGCTTGAAGAGTTTGGTGGTCTCGGAGACCTGCATCCCGAAAACCTCCGCGCCGAAGGGATCCATCACCACCTCGTTGGCGAAGAGCGCGAAGATCGAGATAAAGATATAGAGCGCGAAAAGCATGGTGTTGGGCGACGATGCAAGCAGCCTGATCGCCTGCGGAAAGCTGATGCTGTGCTTCTCCTTGGTCGTGTTGATGGCCGCGTTGCGCCGCTCGACGCCAAGCACGGCGACAAGGCCGGTGACGAGGCAGACCAGACCGCCGATCTCCGCCACCTGCGTCAGCCGCTCGGGCGTGAAAACCTTCAGATAACTGCCGATGGTGTAGTTCGAGATGATGGCGGTCAGCACCATGAGCGTCCAGCTCGCCCCGGCGATCTTGCCAATGTCTTTTTCGTCAACCATGTCGGCAATCAAAGCGTAATACGCGGTCGTGGCCACCTGGAGGCCGAAGCCGAAGGCGAGGAAGATGAAGCAGAGCTTCCAGAGGCCGACGTCGGTCAGGGCGGAAACGATGATGCTGAGGAGGTTCCCTGTGCCGTCGAGATGCGTTTCGTAGGCTGCCGATGGCGAAAGCACGAAGGAGACGATGCAACTCACCAGGCCGATAAGGATATACGGCGTGCGGCGATAGCCGAAGATGCTGTGGCGGTCGGAGAGGTTGCCCGCCCACACCTTGACGCCGAGAATGGCAAGCAGCTCCTTGAGGCTGATCAGGCCGAGGGCGATGGTCGCGGGAAGGAACAGCTCCTTGATCATGACCCGGTTCAGAATGTCCTGCACGAAACCGAGCATGATGCCGAACCCTATCTGAAACAGCGAGAGACGAGCAAGGTTGAAAATCCTGAAAAATTTATTCATGAAGCGCACGGATGGATTGGAACTGGATGGAAGCCACTTCGACAATTGCGGCCTTAATTTACACAAAACCCCCGCTTTCTCAAGGATCGCGACCGGCGGCCAGCTTTGGAAATCATAGCGATTTTGGTTATCGTGACTGGGTACAAAATCATCCTGGGGGTGCTTTGCTTCGGCAAGGCTGAGATCACACCCCTACAACTTGATGCAGGTAATGCTGACGCAAGGAAAGATGAAGCACGCACTCCCCTACCCTGCTTCACCGTCCCTTCAGAGGCGAAACTCCTGTTTTTCTTTCTGACCCGCTCCATGAACCAAGAGAACGCATCCTGCCCGGAAAGCCACTTTTTCGGCCCCGCATCATCGAGAATATCCGTCAAAGGCCGCATCTATCCGATAGAGGTAGGCATGAGAAGCGTCGCCCTGACCAGAAGCTACGAGAGCAAGGGCGTGCGTTTTGACGCGATGCCGCTCTACGACACCAGCGGCCCCTTCGGCGATCCGGATTTCAAGCACGATGTGCGCAAAGGGCTGGAGCCAGTGCGCGACGGATGGGGGTTCGACTGCGGCGCGGTCGAGTCGGCGAGCGGCGAGCTGTCGATGACGGGACGCAAGCCCCGCGTCGCCAAGGCGGGAGAGGCTGTCACGCAGATGCACTTTGCCCGCAAGGGCGTCGTGACGCCGGAGATGGAGTACGTGGCGATCCGGGAGAACCAGGCGCTGGAAGCGTGGATCGAAAAGCGTGGCGGTACGCCGGTCACGCCGGAGATGGTGCGCGACGAGGTGGCTCGCGGCAGGGCGATCATCCCGGCCAACATCAACCACCCGGAGCTGGAACCGATGATCATCGGGCGCAACTTCCGGGTCAAGATCAACGCCAATATCGGCAACTCGGCGCTTGGTTCGTCGATTGACGAGGAGGTCGAAAAAGCCGTCTGGTCGTGCCGCTGGGGTGCGGACACGGTGATGGATCTCAGCACGGGCAAAAACATCCACCAGACACGAGAGTGGATTCTGCGTAACTCGCCGGTGCCGATCGGCACGGTGCCGCTCTACCAGGCGCTCGAAAAGGTTGGCGGCAAGGCCGAGGAGCTGAGCTGGGAGGTTTACCGCGACACACTTGTCGAACAGGCCGAGCAGGGGGTGGACTACTTCACCATCCACTCCGGCATCCTCGCCGCCACGCTGCCGTACGCCGAAGCGCGCCAGACGGGCATCGTCTCGCGGGGCGGCTCGATCATGGCCCGCTGGTGCCGCGCCCACAAGCAGGAGAACTTCCTCTTCACCCGCTTCGACGACATCTGCGACATCCTGCGCAGCTACGACGTGGCCGTCTCACTCGGCGACGCGTTGCGTCCCGGCTCCATCGGCGACGCCAACGACACGGCGCAGTTCAGCGAGCTGAAGACCCTCGGCGAGCTGACGCTTCGCGCCTGGGCGTGTGACGTGCAGGTGATGATCGAAGGCCCCGGCCACGTGCCGCTGCACATGATCCGTGAAAACATGGAGATGCAGCTCAAGCACTGCCACGAAGCGCCCTTCTACACCCTCGGCCCGCTCGTGACCGACGTGGCGGCGGGATACGACCACATCAACTCGGCCATCGGCGGAACGCTCATCGCCAGCCTCGGCTGCTCGATGCTCTGCTACGTCACGCCGAAGGAGCACCTCGGCCTGCCCGACCGCGACGACGTGCGCGAAGGGGTGATCGTCCACCGCGTCGCCGCCCACGCGGCGGACATCGCCAAAGGCAGCCCGACCGCCTGGCTGCGCGACGAGCTGATGAGCAAGGCGAGATACGCCTTCGCCTGGGAAGACCAGTTCAGCCTCGCCCTCGACCCGCTCAAGACCCGGCAGATCCACGCCCAAAACATGGCCGCCACCGGCGACACCTCCGCCACCGCCAAATTCTGCACCATGTGCGGCCCCGACTTCTGCTCGATGAAACGCTCCCAGGAAACGGCAGCCGGTCTTTAACTCTTCCTTCCTGTAAGTCCTATACGATCTATAGGACTTATAAGTATAGTGGCTCCCGGTTTTCGGACAACGGTTTCAGGTGGTAACTTGCCTGAAAACAGGGTCAAGTTATACGCGAGAAGAAACGCAACAAATTCACGGCACAGTGCAAGGCCAAGGTAGCGCTGGAGGCAATAAGGAGGGACAAGACGCTGAACGAAATCGGTAGCGAGTTCGGTGTACATCCCTCTCAGGTAGTCAATTTGAAGAAAGAGCTGCAAGAACAGGTCTAATCCCAATATCACTTTAAATAACAGACTGTTGGAGATTAAGAGACCCAAAACCTCTTTATCCCGCAATCTGATGCGAACGCTGGGACTGACGGCCATGCGTCCCGGGTCCAACACCAGCAAGCCGCATCTGGGGAATAAGGTCTATCCTTATCTCCTTCGAGCAGTTACCGTAACCAGGCCGAACCAGGTCTGGGCAACGGATATAACCTATTGTTGGCGTCCAGGCGGATTCATGTACCTGACGGCAGTCATCGACTGGTATTCGCGAAAGGCTCTGGCATGGCGGCAGTCGAATTCGCTGGAAAGCAGTTTTTGCGTGGATTGCCTTGAAAAGGCGCATCGAAAGCATGGCATGCTGGAAATCTTCAACAGCGATCAGGGTTCACAATTCACCAGCGACGTATTTATTGGAGTGCTTAAGCAGCATCTGACGCTTCGCATCTGTATGGACAGGCGCGGCAGGGCGCTGGACAACATCTTCGTCGAACGGCTCAGAGGAGGAGCGTCAAGCACGAAAACCTCTACCTGAAAGGCTATGGGAAAGCGGTTGAATTGAAGCACGGGTTGGCGAAGTACTTCCGCCTAAACAACACGGAGTGGCCGCATCAGTCGCTGGGATAAAAATCTCCGGACGAGGTGTTTGAAAACGCAACGGGTGGCGGTGCATGCATCGTCGACAAGTTCTCTCAAAAGAAATCCTCTGATGGGTCGTCAGAGGTTACAGCGCAGCATCAATCAACGGCATGAACAACAGCGAGTTACCAGCTTAAACTCGACCCGACTCTGTCTGATCGCTGGGGTACACTTCACTTATCTATAAAATTTTGTCATGGCCACGAGCATCAACGTTTGCGTGAGGTGAGAATAGAAAGTAGTATAGACAAGCAACAATGGCGCTTCAAAAAACAGCTTTCGCAAGT
>JAAXWU010000162.1 GCA_013334855.1 Chlorobaculum sp.
TAGCATTGGTTTGACTGCAAATCGTCGATGCGCTTTCTTGCCATTCATCCTGATTTCAGCATTTAACGGTATACAGATATTTGAGTTATGGATAACACGATTTCTCGCCGGAATTTCAACAAGCTGCTCTTCTCCGGTCTTGCCGGTTCCTCTTTGTTCATGTCCGCTACGCCGCTCTTTGCCTCTGCCCGCAAAGCGAGAGTCGTCGTTATCGGCGGCGGGTTTGGCGGGGCGACGGCAGCCCGTTACATCAAAAAGCTCGATCCCGCGATTGCAGTGACGCTTGTCGAACCGAAAACGGTGTTTCATACCTGCCCGATGAGCAACTGGGTGCTTGGCGGCTTGAAAACGATGCAGGATATTGCCCATACGTATAATGTCCTCCGGCATCGCTATGGCGTGGAGGTGGTGCACGATACGGCAACCGTTATCGATCCGGTGAAGAAAAGCGTGAAGCTCAAGGGTGGCCAGTCACTCGCCTATGATCGCCTCGTCCTTTCGCCGGGCGTCGATTTCAAATGGGAGGCCATCGAGGGGTACAGCCGCCAGGCCGCCGAAACGGTGATGCCCTACGCCTGGGAGGCTGGCCCCCAGACACAGCTTTTGCGCCGCCAGTTGCTGGCGCTGAAAGATGGCCAAAACGTGATTATCTGCGCTCCGAAAAATCCGTTCCGCTGCCCGGCTGCGCCCTACGAGCGGGCAAGCCTCATTGCGTGGTATCTGAAAAAGAGCAAGCCGAAATCGAAAGTCATCATTCTCGACGAAAAAGAGGTGTTCACCAAGCAGGATCTCTTCATGCTGGCCTGGGAGCGGCTCTATCCCGGCATGATCGAGTGGCGTTCGGCCTCGGTTGGCGGCAAGGTCGAGCGGCTCGATCCGTCGAAGATGACCGTTGCGACGGAGTTCGGCGATGAAAAGGGGGGCGTCGTCAACGTGATTCCGCCGCAGAGAGCCGGGCGTATCGCGGTGGATTCCGGCCTGACTGACGCTTCCGGCTGGTGTCCGGTCAACCCGGCGACCTTTGAATCGCTTCTGCATCCCGGTATCCATGTCGTCGGCGACGCGGCTCTGGTGGGAACCATGCCCAAATCTGGCACCGCCGCCAATACCCAGGCCAAATCGCTCGCCTCGACGCTCGTCGAACAGTTCGGCGGCCCCAAAAACGGCGAGCACCATCTCGGCAGTCTCTGCTTCAGCCTTATTGCGCCAAATTACGCGGTCTCGGTTTCCGGCGACTATCTCCAGACCCCCGAAGGAATCAAGGACAATCCGGCGGATGTCCATCTCACCTCGATGGAGGCAACCACCGATCAGCTTGCGGGCGAAGCGATGCAGTCACTGCACTGGTATAAAAATATTTCACAGGATACCTGGGACTGAGCATGGCTGGCAGCTACGCGACCTTTTCGGCCGGTGCTCGCAGATTTTCGTTCACGACAGGCATTTTCAACTTATAAAAAAAGAAAGGCATATGAAGTCTTCAGGCATTATCGCGGCGGCGGCAATCCTCATGCTGCCTTCGCTCGGAGTCGCAGCCGATCAGTCGGCGGCTCCCAAGGCGGCCCCGGCGGTAGTCTCTCCGGCAGCCAAGGGCAAAGCCGTTGCAAACGACAGAAACAAGGGCAATTGTCTCGCGTGCCACATGATGGACGACGGAGAGTTTCCGGGGAACTTTGGCCCGCCGCTCAGCCAGATGAAGGAGCGCTATCCCGACAGGGCTGTGCTGCGCAAGCAGATCTGGGATGCGACCGTCAAAAACCCCACGAGCATAATGCCCCCCTTTGGCAAACATGGCATTATGAGCGAGTCCGAGCTTGACCAGCTCCTCGATTACCTTTACACGCTCTGAGTTTACAGTTTTTCAAACAAGGCCCCGCGTGGGGTCAAACCACTAACACTCTTTATTAGAGGAGGCTCCTATGGGTATTTCCCGCAGAAATTTCTGTAAAACGATAGCCGGTTCAGCAGCATCGGTCGCGGTTCTTGCCGCCATGCCAGGCAAGCTCATGGCCAACTGGAGCGACAAGGCATTTGCCGCCGACAAACTCGAAGACGCCATCGCGGCCAAATATGGTTCGCTGCCGATCGAGGAGTCGACCGCCATCCAGATCAAGGCTCCCGAAATCGCCGAGAACGGAGCGTTCGTGCCGGTGACGATTTCGACCACCATTCCCGGCGTGACCAACATGAGCATCTTCACTCCGGCCAACTTCAGCCCGATGGTAGCTTCCGTCGATGTGATGCCGCGCATGAAGCCCGAAGTTTCGCTCCGCATCAGGATGGCCAAGACGGCCAATCTGGTCGTGATCGCCCAGGCGGGCGGAAAACTCTACCGCGTTACCCGTGAAGTCAAAGTGACCATCGGCGGCTGCGGTGGCTAATCGATAACCATCAAAACCATTTAAGGAGTGAAATCATGAAAATCAAAGCAATAGTTCAGAATGACGCCGTTTCGGTCAAGATGCTCATTCCGCATCCGATGGAAACTGGACGCCGCAAGGATCAGAATGGCGTGCTGGTGCCGCACCACTTCATCACCGAGGTGACGGCAAGCCACAACGGCGAGACTGTATTCCATGCCGAGATCGGTCCCGGCGTCTCGAAGGATCCCTATCTCTCCTTCCAGTTTACCGGCGCGAAAGTTGGCGACAAGCTGAAGGTCTCCTGGGTTGACAACAAAGGCGGCGCGGAAACAGCGGAAGAGGCCATCACGGCGATGTAATTCCCAATCACAGGAGAAACCATCCATGAAAAAAACAATTCAGCGGCGGCTGCTGACCGGTGCGCTCGTTCTGATGACGGCCCTGGTGACAAAACCGGCGCATGCCGTCAACTACCAGGCGCTGGTCGATGCCGACGTCAAAAAATTCCAGGGCTATTTCCGCAAGGAGTTCCCCGATGTGAAGTTTGAAGATTATGGCGACGGCGTTTACGCTCTCGATGAAGATGCCCGCAAGCAGTGGAAAGAGATGGAGGAGTTCCCGCCCTACGAACTCGATGTCGAGGCTGGCAAGGCGCTCTTCAACAAACCCTTCGCCAACGGCAAATCGCTGGCGAGCTGCTTTCCGAACGGGGGAGCCGTGCGTGGCAATTATCCCTACTTCGACGAGAAGCGCAAGCAGGTGGTGACGCTTGAAATGGCCATCAACGAGTGCCGCGTGGCCAACGGCGAAAAACCCTATCCGGGCTTCAAGGGCGATCTGGCGAAGGTCTCCGCCTACATGGCCTACATCAGCCGCGGCCAGAAGATCGACGTCAAGGTGAAGAGCGCCGCCGCATACAAGGCCTACATGAAAGGCAAGGCATTCTTCTACGGCAAGCGCGGTCAGCTCAACATGTCCTGCTCTGGCTGCCACATGGAGTATGCCGGACGCCATCTGCGAGCGGAGATCATGAGCCCCGCCCTCGGACACACCACGCACTTCCCGGTGTTCCGCTCGAAGTGGGGAGAGATCGGCACCTTGCACAAACGGTATGAGGGGTGCAACGACAATATCGGAGCCAAGCCGTTCGAGGAGCAGAGCGAGGAGTATCGCGATCTGGAGTTCTTCCAGACGATCATGTCGAATGGTCTGAAGTTCAATGGTCCCGCAGCAAGAAAATAAGAAGGAGAAACAATGAAAAAAGTGTTATTGCTTTTGAGCATGGTGGCGCTGATGCCTTCTGGTGCGGGAGTTCTGGCCGCTCCGGCGGCGGCAGCGCCGGGCTTGATCGAGCAGGCCGAAGCTGCCCGCAAAGAGGCCGACGCGCTTGGCTTCGAGTGGCGCGATACTTCGAAGCTGATCAAGTCGGCCAAAGAGGCGCTTGACAAGGGTCAGAAGGAGGAGTCCGACAAACTCGCTTCGCTGGCGCTTCTCCAGTCCAAGGCCGCGATTGCGCAGGCCAAGTCCACGGCGAAGAACTGGAAGATGATGATTCCGAAATAATGCCCCTCACGGAGGCGTCGGCTCCTCGACCGGCGCCATTCCGTACTTTTACATTTTTTACGGCAACCCAAACCCTTCCTCATCCATGAATCTATCCCGTCGCGAGTTTCTCCGTATTCTCGGATTCGCCAGCGCCGCAGGGCTGTTGCCCGATATGGCCTCGGCCAAATCCGGATCGTCGGATATATATAATATAGGTCGGTCTGGCGATATACGCCTGATGCACATCACCGACACTCA
>JAAXWU010000049.1 GCA_013334855.1 Chlorobaculum sp.
ACTTTGCCGGATTGGCCGCGAGCATCATCTGATGGTGCATGTTGCGCGTATTGCTGGTCGGCGTCTGCCCGCTGGCGTAAAACATCAAACTGTCGTCGCCCACCCAGCAGATGCCGCAATTGGCGGCGGCCATCACCTTGACCGCTTCGTGCGTCACCGTCGTGCCGGGGCCGAGCAAAATACAATTCAGCATGGCGACCGGCAGACGCACGACGTTGCAGTCGCAATCGATCCACTTGATGCTGCTGTCGTCGATCTCCATCCGGCCCTTCTCAAGATACAGAAACGGATACTTTTCCTTGACCTGCGGAAGGGTGTCGCGGGTCACTTTTATCAAAAGCCGCGCCGGATTCCCTTCGTTGCCGAGTTCGTTACTCTTCATCGCTCTGATGGATTATGGTTACTCTGCGTTCACGGTACTTTTTTCGCGTGCCGAACTGCACCGGCACGTCGTTCAGCGCCACGACCTCGCCCGCGCTTTCGTCGCCCTGTGCGTAGTCGCGAACGCGAAACGCCTCCCGGAGCGACTTCTCTTTGGCGATTGAAGAGGCCGTTTCGAGCGCCGCCGCCTCCGACTCGAAGCTGCCCCGGAACACCAGGTCGGTCGGCGCGCAGCACTTCCGTCCGAAATAGATGTCCCAAACGGGCGACTGAAGCGCTTCGGCAAACTCCGCAGCCCGCGCCGCCGGAACCTCCACTGCGGCGGCAAACGTGGCCTCCTGCAAATAGTAGCGGTAAGTCATCTTCGTGCCGCCGCCCACCGCGCCGCCGCCATCGCGCTTTTTCGGAATCAGCAGCGTTTCCCACTTGTCTTTCTCGTCATACCCGCTGCCGACCATCTGGAAGTCGCGCAAGAGCGGCGGTCGCTCGCCGCGTTCGCGCTGGAACGCGAGCACCGTCTGGCGGAGCGGGGCCATTTCGGCGAGCAGTTCCCGCTGCTCCCCGCCCGCGCCGAGGGCGCAGCAGAGCAGGCCGAGCAGCCCCGACTTCGTGGGGAAGTCGAGCGTGTCGCGCCGCCCGAAGCGCGAGTCAGCGCCCCACGACTGGAGGGGCGCTTCGAGCCATAAAAGGATGAATGGATTGCTCATGATTTCGCTTCGATAAAGTTCCGCAATTCGCCGACCAGCGTGTCGATGCTGAACGTTTCGTCCACGCCGAAGTCGAACTCCTTTTCCTTGCCGAACATCGATCCGGCGAGCTTCTCCTTTTTTGTGAGATAGTCGGAGAGCGCCTCGATGCTCGGCTGGAGGAATCCGCCGCCTCTTTCGGCTTTGACAGGCGTCTCGAACGGAACCTGAAGGCGCTGGCCCTTGCGGATGTAAATTTTCGCGAACTCCCACGGCGACGCGCCGGACTGCGTCGTTTGCCGGGCGCTCGGCACGGCCACGAAGAGCGCCCTGGTGAACGCCTCCACCGCGTCGGCAATGCCCGCGCCGCCGAGGTTATCGCGGAGCTGGCCGAGGTCGAGGCTGACGTAGCGGTAGTAGGTCGCCGAGTTGAATTCGAGGCTGCCCATGTGCGCCGAACCCGGCTCTTCGGCAAGGTCGTCGAGCGCCGTGAAGAACTCCACCTCGTTGCTCACCTTGTGCGTCGAAATCGCATGAGCGAACGACGCGGCAGCCTCGACGTTCAGCTCGGCAGCCTGCGCCACCATCCGCCCGAACAGCGCGATGTCGAGGCCGTCTTTGGCCGGGTCGAGCGTTTTCTTCGAGAGCTTCGCCAGCTCCTTGTCGTTGAACTTCGCGGCGTCGAACTCCTTTTCGGCTGCGTACTGCGCGTAGGCGTTAGCCTCCGATTCGCTGAAAAAGAAGAGCGTGTCGTTGCTGAACGCGGCGGCAATCTTCTCTCCGCACGCTTTCGCCGTTTCCTCATCCGCGCCGAGCGCGACGCAGGCTTTGGCCACATGATCGGCAATTTTTTTGCTGCGGATGCCGAGCCGGACGCCGAGTTCGTGCATGGCGAGGCGAACCTGCCGCTTCCAGCACTGCGAGCTGACGCGGGCGCGGGTGGAGCCGCCGACCATCGCGGTTTTCGGAGCGCCAACGTCGTCGCGGTTCAGGCAGGTGACCGGGAAGGGCTGGAGGATGTGGAACTCGATGCGCTGGCCCTTGAATGGATTGTTGTTCATGGTGTTCATGGTGGTATGGTTTTAGTGGTTTGAGTCGTCTTTGAGAGGTTCGATCTGCAACAGCCCGAAGCCGAACGCCCGGCCCCGGCCAATGCCTTTGTTGAAGCTTTCGATAAAGAGGTCGCGGTTTTCGACCCGCAGCATTCCCGACACGCTGGCCGCTCCGTGGGTGACGGGCCGGTCGCCTTGCTTGTTGAACTGCATCACCGGCAGCATCCGCACGTCGAGCCGGTCGGGGTCAACGCTGAATCCCCACGATGCGAGCGACTTGCCGCCGAACCACGCCGCCACCTCCTCGCGGGTTTTGATGGGGATGCGCCTGCCGCTTTTGTTCTCCTTGCGCGTGGGGTTGAGCGTCACCTCGAACTTGTAGAAGCGGTGCTGAAGGAATTCGTCCGGCACAGGTCTGGAAACCAGTTCGCCGTGCGCCGGTTGCAGCGGCGGTCTGTCCGACAAAATGAGGATTTGCCGCCCTTTGGCGTCGCCCCCCTTGTCGGCGAAGAGAAAGCCGCTGGGCACGCTCGACCGCTTTTCGGCCTCCGAGCGCACATCCTCGAAGAGGCTGTACACGACGCGGTGCAGCGAGTAATCGTCCGTAATGCGCAAGGCATTGACGTCCTTGCGGCTGAGGGTGAGAATGGTTGCAATCATGCCTCCACCTCCTCGTTTTCGGTTTTGGCGGCGTAGCGGTAAAAGTCGGTCGCCCAGGCTGTTTTGACGCGGTTGCTATCGCGATGGAACCAGATGAGCTGGTCGAGCAGCTTTGCGTAGTCGAGCGTTACCGCCGCTTTCGAGTCGATCAGGCTGAAGAGCGGGCGCAGAATCCGGCAAGCCTCCATCACCGAATCGCAGGCGAGCAGTCGCCGGAGCCGCGCTTTGGCCTGATCGCTCTTGCTCCGATCTTCGTAGCAGAAGGCGATGGCCTTGCCGATGCCCGCCGAGCCGTTGCGCTCCGCTTTGGCCCGCGAGATGGCGGCGGCGATGGTGGCGTAGGGAATGCGCTCGAACTGGTTTTCGAGGTCGATGTTGAAGCCCGCGAGGTACTCCCAGCTCTGGTACTCGGTCGCCGGATTGTCCGCCCGGCGAAGCGCGGCGGCGGCCCCCTTGTCCTTCTGGCACAGCCCGATCACGAACTCCACGAACTTTTCCGGCCTGCCGGTTTTCTTCTCTTTTTCGTTGTCCATAACGGTTGGTTTTATCAGTTGTTGATGAAATGCTTCGCAAAATTCGGACGGCACTCCGCCCACGCATCGATCTGCCGCGCCGTCTCCTTCGGGCAGTAGGCGTCGTAGGACTCTCTGGCAATAGAAATCATTCTATTTCTGACGCTGCGGATTGATTCGGTATATTTTTTCGGGATGCAAGCGTAAGCGATATCTTTGGACAATCTTTCCGCAAGTTGCCAGAATAACTCTACAGCTTTTTTTCCCATTATTGTTGAAGCTCTTTCTTTGGGCTTTCTTTCTGTTTTTGGCTCAAATGCGTCATGATATCTTATTACTCCATACTTGACTTGACTCGCTATTTCTTCAAGAGTAGTTATTTCTTTGCAGAAGTAATCATACCATGAGTCGTCCCACATGTCGGGGTCGAGTTCTACTGATGATTCTACAAAATCATTAGCAGCTTTTGCATATTGCTCGCCAGTTTGAAATGACACCTGAAGTCCCCCCGACCAAACGCCAATTTTATCTCCAGGTTTATTGTATCGTTTCGGCCATCTGCTCAAACCGTATTTTATGAACAGACAAACAAACTTGTTGTTTTTGTTGCTATCGAAAACAGCAAGGATTGATACCAACTCGCGCCACGGGCGCTTCTCTGGATTGACCAGTATGGCTTTCGGCGGATTTTGCTGATCATCGATGGTCATACTTGGTTCTAACCAGCCCTCTTGATGAGCTGGATAAAGAAGCCCATCGACATAATAAATTCCATCTCCGTGCAAAAGAACGAATCGTGAAAGCGATACAAGAGTCCCCATGTAAGATTGTTTAAGAGATAGTGCGGCGTCACATTCTCTGCTGACAGGCATGTCTTCCCAGGGTGGAGTGCCAATTCCCTTTTTCCAGAAACACAAGTTATCGATTTCTTCCTTGGAAAGAAGATTCATGATGAGCGTATCACTTATTGTCGATCCAAAAAGAAAGGTGTGCAAATAACCATTTCGTCCTAAACTCGGTCCGGGTTTTGCGGGCTTTCCTTTGCCCTTGACTTTTTCTTCCGATGGATAAATGTTCTTGTTAATCTGCGTTCCGCCAAAAGCGAAGTTCATGACCGAAACAATGAATAACGCTTTCTCAGCATCTGTTTGAGCCTCAAGTGTCTGGAATTGACTCAGAATGGAATCATTTTCTGACGGAAGACTTGGATAAAATCCTGGGCCAATTTGTTTCGAATCTTTTGTTTCAGATAAAATTCCAGCAGCGCGTTGAGATTCCATCCAGTCAAGAATTGCGGGCATCTGCAAAAACGGCTTTTCGCCGAAGAGCCAGAAGCGGTCGCGCCACTTGTCGAGATAGGCGCGGCAGGCGGCGCGGAAGGTTTCGGCGTCGAGCTGTTCGAGTTCCTCCGTGCTCTCCGGCGTACAGGCGGCCTGGCCGATGGCGAGCAGGAGCTTGGTGAGGGCGATCTTCTGCACCGGGTTGCCGCCGAGGGCGGGAATGTCAGGATCGCTGAAAATGTCGCCGAGGCTCGCGAAGCCTTTGCCGACGGCGGGAATCCACGGCTCGTCGATCAGGTTGAAACGGTTGTGCATGGCTGTGTTGTGCATGGGTGTTATCGTTTTTTGTACTGGTAGCCCAGTCGCGGGTTGTAACTCAGTTCGTATTTCTCCGCCGCCGCGCCGCCGCCGGGCAGCCTCAGTTGGCCGCCTTCGCCCACGATGGCGACGCGCAACAGGCTTTCGCTCTTCGACGGATCGCCGAGGTAGAAGTAGGGCTTGAGCCACGAGAGCGTGTTGCGTCCGGGGTCGGCGGGCGCGGCGTAATCGGCCACCTGAAGCGTTTGCGTGGCGAGACGTGCGGCGAGCTGGCGCTGCTCGCGCTTTCGCCCGGCGGCGAATTCGTGCGGCAGGGTGAGCGGTTGGCCGTCGAGCAGCGTCACCGTGGTTTCGCCCGCCGCGTGGTTGTGGCTGACCGATTGCAGCAGGAGTAGCTCGACGCTGTCGATGTCGCTGTAGCGGGTGGCGACGTTGGTGTCGGGCTTCGCGCCGAGGCCCGGCGAAACGCCCTGAAGCGCGAAGCGTTCGAGCATCTCCTTGCGTTTCTGGAGTTCGGCTTTGTGCTTTGCCATCGCCTCGCTCTCCGGCCTCGCTTCGTAGGTGCGTTCGAGCAGGCCGCGAATATCGCCCGGCAGCGAAAGCGTTTCCACGCCAGCCCACGCCTGAAGCGTCCGCAGGAGCACGTAGGGGCTATAGACCTTGGCGCTGTTGCCGAACGCCTCGCCGGGATTCCGCTCGGCGGTCTCAAATTCCGCGCTGACGATCCACGCCTCGCACCTCGCTCCGTCGGGTCGTTCGTGTTTTTCGTGCCGCCACAAGCGCCCGATGCGCTGCAAGAGCATGTCGGTCGGGCAGAGGCGCGTGACGAGGAAATCGGCGTCGATGTCGAGCGACTGCTCCAGCACCTGCGTTCCGACGAGAATCCGCCCCCGCTCGCGCCGCGCCGCCGCGCCATCCGCTCCGTAGCGCGTCACCCACTCCTCTTCGAGCGCCTCGCGGTCGCGGTGGATGAAGCGCGAATGGAGCAGGCCGCACTCGATTGCCATGCCGCTCGACCGGGCGGCGAGGAGTTTGAACGCCTCCTGCGCTTCGCTGACGGTGTTCTCGATCCAGAGTACCTGCTGGCCGGAATCCGCACGGTCGAGCGCTTCGTCCATCGCCGCCTCGCATTCGAGCGTCTGGCGGATGGAGACCTCGTTTCCGGGGGTCGTTTCCGGCGTGATTTCGAGCGGCTCCGGCGCGTCGGCAGCCAGCGCGGAGATGAGCGGGTAGGCAGCATCCGCGCTTCGGGCCGCGCCGAGCAAAGCGCTCCGGCGCTCGCCGGTGAGGGTGGCGCTGAGGATGATGACCGTGCAATGCAGCTTTCGCAACTCGCCCACCAGCCGGTCGAGAATGGTGCCGGTGTAGGCGTCGTAGCTGTGCACTTCGTCGAGAATGACCACCTTGCCCGCGATGCCGAAGGCGCGCACGAAGCCGTGCTTGACGTTCATCGAGGCCATCAGCGCCTGGTCGATGGTGCCGACGGCGAAGGGGGCGAGCAGCCCGCGCTTGGCGGAGCTGAACCACGAGCAGCCGGGAGCGGCCTCCGCGCCGAGGTCGAACTCCCGCAGCCAGGCGTTGCCGTGCAGGAGCAGCGCGGCCCGATGGGGAGAGTCTGGTTCGAGCACCCGCTCGAGAAAGCGCTCGACGCGCCCGTGGATGCGGTTGGAGGTGAGTTGCGTCGGCAGCGCGAAGTAGATGCCGCGTGCCTTGCCAGCCGCCGCGAGCGCGTAGGCGGCGTAGAGCGCGGCTTCGGTTTTGCCGATACCCATCGGCGCTTCGAGGATATAGAGGCCGGGGCGACAGGCTGCTTCGATCAGGCCGCGCTGGATCGGACGCGGGTCGAAACCGAAAATCTCCCGGAACGACAGCCCCGGCGCGAGGCGCGGCGGCGTGAATCCGGCGGCATCGACGGCGGCGGCGACGCGGCTTTGCCACGGCTCGCCGGGGTCGTCGAAGGCCGCGCCGGAGCCGATCCAGTCCGCCACGGAGGTCAGCCCAGCCAGCACACGGGCGTGCAGCGGATCGCGGATTTCCGGGAACCGCTCGCCCGTCGCCTCCATCAGCATCTCCATCAGCCGCGCCCGCTGACGCTGCCACGCCGGGCCGCCGAACTGCTCCGCATCAGCGGATCGTCCGCCGAGTTTCGGCGCGTAGCCGTGGTGGCAACCGGCAATCGAAGCGACGGTTTTGCCCGCCTCCAGCGCTTCGAGAGCGCACTGACTCACGCCTGCGTGTCCGCCCCAGCTACCGTCGAGGTCAGCATCGACATTTTGCAGTGTTTCGAGAATCGCCGGATCGGGGTTTTCAATCGCCTTGTGAATCTTTTTCTGGAAGGTCGGGCACACCTTGCCGAGGTCGTGGCAGGCGGCAACCAGTGCGGAGCCGCCGGGGAAGAACGGCTCGCGCAGAAAGGCGGGCGAGCGAGCGATCAGCTCCCGCGCCACCTCGCCCGCGATGCGGCAGTGGTCGAGCACCGTCCGCCCGGCAACGGAGCGGTCTGCATCGATTTTTCGCGATTTGGCCAGGCAGTTTTCGAGCGGCAGGGGCGGATGTTCAGCCGGAGCCTCCGGCTTTCTGTTGGTTTTTGGGTATCGCATGGGCGGTCAGGTAGTGAGGTTTGAACGGTATTGTCAGGCAAAGCGCAAAACACAAAACGGTCAACCGAATCCACAATGAACCGGAACTGCTGGCGTGTGGGGGTGTAAATATAAATGTAAAAAAATAGTACAAAGAGGCATGAGTTTTCTTGCATGAAAAAATGTTTGAAGGAGAAGTGCGGCATTGGCTTCCGTGCCGGTTACATCGCGCAGAAGTGGTTTATTACAGTGTCTGGACGGAATTTTCGAGGGCGGGAAAGTGTTAACAGTTAACAGACCGGGAAGTATGTCTGACATTCGTTTGGATGAACAATGAACCGTTAAATGGAGCTGAAATATGAACCTGAAGCTTTATGGAAGGGACCCGCTGAAAATGTTCGAAGATGTGTTCAACGAAAGACTTACGCCGTTCATCAGTTCGATGGGATCGATGATCGCTCCGACCTTCAAGGTGGATATCAGTGAAGATGAAAAGGCCATTTACCTCGCTGCCGACATTCCGGGGGTGAAGAAGGAGGATGTGAAGGTGACGATGGAGGACGAGATTCTCAGCATCTGCGCCGAGCGCTGCCAGGAAGAGGAGGAGAAAAAGAAGAACTACCACCGCGTCGAGCGCTCATGGGGCAGCCTGTCGAGGAGTTTCACCATCGGCGAAAACGTGGACGCCGAAAATATTACAGCGAGGTACGACAACGGCGTACTCAAAATCGTCGTCCCGAAAAAGGAGCCCGAAGTGAAAAAGAGCAAAGAGATCGCCGTAAGCTGATTCGAAAGAAAATAAACTTCCTCCCAAGCCTCGCATCTCCGGATGCGGGGTTTTTTTTTGGTCAAAAAAAAAGCGGTTAATGAGCCGTTTACGGCAGCAAAAGCCATCGGTAAAGTGGTATGACCGAAACGGCTATTCCGTTATGATCAAACGTTTCCGATCCGTTGAGGGTGATAATCGATCCATGCCGCAAGCCGAATCTGTTGCAGCACTCCGTCAGGCCGCGAAGCTCACGTGAACGGGTCTGTGCATCGGAGATGGTGGCCGCAACCTGAATGGCTTCAGTTATCTCGAATCCTTGTTTGACGATGAAGTCGCATTCCGCTTTGTCTTTGAAGAAATATATCTCCTTTTCCCTGCGCCGGAGTTCCAGAAAAACGGCCTGCTCCAGCGCTTTGCCCGTATCGTCGGAAAATTTGAAATCGAGGGCGTTCAACAGGCCGGTATCGATCACATAAACCTTTCGCTCGCCAAGTTCCCTGTCAACAAGCGAGTCGGAGTGTTTCCTCAGCGTTTGTGCGAGGTAGATGTTGACGGCTGCTTCGAGGAAATCGTATAACTGGTTCTTGCCGATCCTGAATCCTGAAGATTTCAGCTCATTATAAATCTTGTTGACTGAAAACTGCTTTGTGGCCGATGATACGATTCTCTTCAGAAAGAATTTCAGCACTCGGAGATTCTTGATCTCATACCGTTCAATCAGGTCACGGTAGATCATGACATTGAAGTACTCCTGCAATACGCGATTACGCAACGAATCGCCATACTCGATCACCTCAGGAAAGCCTCCACGGTTGAGATAGTCCTGAAGATGGTGATTGATCAGAGCGACGGATTTCGAGCTGTTCAGATCCGGCGTTACCTCTCTGAAGGTGAGGTACTCGGTGAAAGAGAGAGGGAAAACCTCATAACTGATGGTTCTTCCCCGCAAGCTGGTGGCGATGTCGCTGCTTAAAAAACGGGCGTTCGAGCCGGTGATAAAGATGTTTCTCGCACCATGGTCATATATCCGTCGCACGAATTTGTCCCATCCCGCAATATTCTGGATTTCATCGAAGAAAAATGAGCAGCCGTCAAGCAGCATCTTCGGATAAAGCTCCTGCCATGCCTGCAACAGGAGATCGAGTTCCTCCATGTTCAGATCGAGGCGCTCGTCTTCAAAGTTGATATAGAGAATCGAGGTTATCGGCGTCCCCAGTTGCAGAAGTTCGCTGATGATATTGAACAGCAAAGAGGTTTTGCCGCTGCGGCGCACTCCCACCAGGGTAACGATCTTGCCCGATGCCACCGGTATCTGCTGTGAGCGTCGTTTCAGGGCAGGCAGCGCAGCGACATGGAAGTCCCTGATGATTGTTTTTATGACATCTTTCTTCATGATAGTGATAATTTATGGAAATATTTCCTTATCACAAGGAAGGGGTGAGGGCGGCTGTCCGACTTCTATGTTCGATGGGTTGGGTGTTTCTCCTTCTCGAAATCGCCATCGGAACCGAAAACGGACTGTGTCTGTCGTGGCAGGAATGAATCGAGGAGTATAGGCGCATTAAAAAGTTAAAAAAGCCGGGCAGGGGTATAAATCTCCAAAGGGTAAAACAGAAAACCCGCCGGAGTGGCGGGTTTTGCTGTTGGTATCTTTGCTCTGGATCAGCAGTTGCGGACGGTGGACGAGGTGCGGTCCTTGATGGTCGTCTCGTCGAACTCGTCCCAGTTGTGCTCCTGGTGCTCGCGCTGGTAGCCTGCTTCCTTGAGGCCGAAGCTCATGTCGGCGACCATTTCGGGCCTTAGCTCCTTCAGGTTCTTGACCTCTGCCTGCGTCAGAATCCTTGACTGGTCGAAACCGAGGTCGATCTCGATCTTGCGGTTCTTGGTCTTGACGCGGTCGATGTCGTAGAAGCGCTTGGTGATGGTGGTCTGCGCGAACGCCTTCAGGCATCCAAGCATGTACTTGCGCACATACGGATCCTTGATCCAGGGATAGCTGAAGAAGGTTTTGCGGGCGTAGAACCTTGCGTATGATTTCAGCACACCCTTGAGAACATCCTCGCGCTCCATGTTGTCCGGCTTGATGATCGGCGATACGAAGTTGTAGCGTGAGTAGTCGCGCACTTCGACGCGGTCGCCAAGCTCCTTGAAGAGGTCGGAGAAGGGCCACGGGGTGTAAATCGTCCAGTTGGCCATGTCTGGATCCCAGTCCTTGCAGAGCTGGTAGGTCTCTTCGATGGTCTCCGGGGTTTCGTGTTCGAGACCCATCACGAACTGCGCTTCCGCCACGATGCCGTTCTTTTGAAGCAACTTGATGGCGTATTTGTTCTCTTCGATGGTGGTCTCTTTGCGGAAACGGTTCAGGTTCATCTGGCTGGCCGCCTCGGTGCCGAGCGAAACGTGCACCAGACCGGCCTTGCGGAAGAACGGCAGGAGGTCTTCGTCACGCATGATGTCGGTCACGCGGGTGTTGATGCCCCAGGTGACGTTGAGCTTGCGGTCGATCAGCTCCTGGCAGAGCGAGACGAACTTTTGCTTGTTGATGGTCGGCTCTTCGTCGGCAAGAATAAAGAAGCCGACGTTGTATTTCTTGACCAGTATCTCGATTTCGTCAACGAAAAATTTCGGGCTCCGTGCGCGATACCTGCGCCAGAACTGCCACTGTGAGCAGAAGGTGCAGGTGAAGGGGCAGCCTCTGGCAAAGTTTGGTACGGCAAGACGGCAGTTCAGTGGCGTGTAGATGTATTTATCCCAGTCGTAGAGGCTCCAGTCCGGGGTGAGTGTATCGAGATCTTCGATGACCGGATGGGCTGCCGTGGCGAATACCTCGCCTTTTTCATCGATGTAGGCGATGCCAGTGATGTCGCCGCGGGTCTCCCTGTCGTTACCGGCGGCAATCGCCTTCATGAGGTTGACCGTTACTTCCTCACCTTCGCCGCGAACGACGTAATCGGTCTCCGGGGCCTCGGTGAGGACCTGCGGATACATGAAGGTGGAGTGAATGCCGCCCATGATGGTGCGGATATTCTTGTTGACCTTCTTGGCGGTTTTCATAATGTCCTGCGCCTTGAAAATCGACGGAGTGATATTGGTGGTCATCACCACATCCGGCTGGTTTTTGCGGATGATTGCCTCGATGGTTTCATCGGGCAGGTCTTCAGCCATAGCATCCACAAATTTTACCTGATTGAAGCCAGCCTGCTTCAAAGCACCGCCGATGTAGGCAACCCAGCTTGGCGTCCAGTTACCTGCAATCTCGGCACCGCCTGAGTGATAATTCGGCTGAATCATCAGAATCTTCATCTGTTTCCACCCTCCGGATAGGTTGTTGTGTACAAATTCGCTTTTATCGGCATATAGCTACATGCTTATCATGCAACACTTTGCACGCTCTAAAAAATTTCCTTGACTCTTAATTTACAACTTATTCCATAAAATTCCTGAGCCTGTTTCATGCATTGTAACAGGCTGAAACCGTGGCGTAAGGCGTCACTCATCATTTGCGAGCAACGTGCATCAGCATCGTGTGATAGAAGCCGAAGCTGATCTTCTGCTGGCTGACGATCTTCAGGCCCAGTTTGCCGAGCACCCGCTGCATCTCCGCGTCCTTGATCATCTGGATGGTGGTGCGGCGCTCCTTTTTCGGGAAGAAACCGCCAATCCAGTGCTGGAAGGCGAGGATGTTGTTGAACGGCGCGTAGGTGAAGATGATCGGCCCCTTGGTAAGGCTCGCCAGGTTGCTGAAGGCATGGGCGAACCCTTCCGCCGGGTAGTGGATCAGTACGTCGAAGCAGACTACGGCATCAAACGTACCAGACACCGATTCGATGGAACTAACTTCAAACTCGATGTTGCCAGCAACGCCCGCTTTTTCGGCATCCTCCTTCGTCTTGTTCACCATCTGCGAGGCGATGTCCGCAGCCTTGACGCGAAAGCCGCTTTTGGCGAGACGAATCGTGAAGAGGCCCGTGCCGCATCCGGCGTCGAGAATTTTCGCGCCTTTGGAGAGGCCGGTGCTCTTGAGCCATTCAAACGCCTTGTCCATCATGACCGCGTGGCCCTGCCTGACGGTGGAGCGGACGGTGGAGAGCTTGTCGTTGCCGTAGATCGATGCCCAGCGCTGGAAGCCCTGACCATTGAAATAGGACTGAAGCATCTTCTTGTGTTCTTCGACGTTGAATGATGAGCTGCTCATGTTGTTTATGCGTTGTTGATGATGATGGTCAATGCAACCCTTCAGACCTCTGGGCTGTGGGCGCCTTCGATTCTTGTTTCGAGTTCTTCGTACAGTTCCTGCAACTGCTCGATCGTGCCTTCATCCGCCTCCCAGAAGCCTCTTGAATTGGCTTCGAGCAACCGCCTGGTCATCGACATCGTGGCGTGCGGATTGAGCGCCGTCATGCGCTCCAGCATTTCGCGATCTTGCAGGAAGGTCTCCGTGAATTGCTGATAAGTCCAGTCCTTGACCGCCGAAGCGGTCGCGCTCCACCCGTAGGTGTTGGTCAGGTGCGACTCGATCTCCCGCACCCCTTCGTAACCGTGCTCCAGCATGGCGTCGTACCACTTCGGGTTCAGCAGCTTGGTGCGGGCTTCGAGCGCCACCATGCTTTCGAGCGATCGGATTTTCTGCCCTTTGCCGAATCCGCCGGTGTCTCCGACCATGACTTTCGGCTTCGAACTGCTGAGCACCTCGACCGATTTCGAGACGCCGCCAAGATACTCATAATAGTGGTCAATATCAGACAATCCGATCTCGAAACTGTCGATATTTTGAAAGGTCAATGTAACATTTTTCAGAGCGGATCGGAGGATTTCCGGACTCTCCTGCCAGTCGCCCTCCGAAGAGAAGGCGAAACTCTTGCGGTTGATGAAGGCGTCGGCGAGCTGCTCTTCCTCTTCCCAGGTGCTGCTCTCGATCAGGTGGTTGACGTTGGAGCCGTAGTTGCCTGGGGCGTTGGAGTAGATTCGGCTCGCCGCTTCGTCCGCCGTGATCTGAAGCTCCATCGCCTGCTGGAGCACATGCTTGCGGACGAAGTTCATCGACACCGGTTCGTCCGCCGCCGCCGCCATCCGCACGGCGCGGTCGAGCAGACGCGCCTGGTGCGAGAGCAGGTCGCGGAAAATGCCACTGACCGTGACGACGATGTCGATGCGCGGTCGCCCGAGTTTGTCGAGCGGGATCAGCTCGACGTCGCCGATCTTGCCCAGTTCGTCAGTTTTCGTTCGTGCGCCAAGCAGGGCAAGCGCCTGCGCCACCCCTTCACCGTCGCTTTTCAGATTGTCCGTGCCCCAGAGGATGAGCGCAATCGACTCCGGCAGTTCGCCGGTTTCGCGGCGGTACTGCTCCAGCAGCTCCTCGGCTGAACGCTCCCCTGCCCTTGTCGCAAATGGCGTCGGAATGCTGTAGGGATCGAGGCTGTGGATGTTGCGGCCCGTCGGTACGATAGCCGGGTTGCGCACCAGGTCGTTACCGGGCGAGGGCGGGATGTAGGCTCCGGCCAGCGCCTGCGTGACCGCTTCGATCTCGCGGTTTTCAAGCATCGCGGCGAGAATCCCGTTCAGGAAGTGCCAGAGCTTGTCGAGCTGCCGGGGCTTGATGTTCGCCGATTTCTGGAGCCACGCGCAGGCCTCGCTCATGCGGACGGTCAGCGTGCCATCGAGGAAGGAGGCGGTGCTGACGCCCGCGGGCAGCGTCGCGGGAGGATTGCCGACGAATCGCCGAACCGCTTCGCGGCAGAAAGAAGTGACCTTCTGCCACGATTCGCGCAGCTCCATCTCCTCTTCGTGGCGTTCGACGAGCCTGTCGTAGTCGAGGTGCAGTCCCGCGCAAATCAGCTCGGGCAGCGAGCGGTTGTCGAGTTCGGGGCGCGCATAGCTTACCAGCAGCGTAAGGTTGTCCACGAGGCTCTCTGCCGACGGCGCCTGGCCGAGCACATGCAGGCCGAGCGGAATCATGCGCTCCTCGATCAGGTACAGCTCGTTGTTGAGCCAGGTGATGAACTCCTCGTCGCTTTTCTCGCCCGCCGGATGAGCCATGTCGAGCGTTCCCGACAGGTCGCGAATCTGCTCCAGCACCTCATCCGACGGGCGGCTGCGCCACGAGCCGACCAGTTCGCGGAGCTGTCGCATCCCTTTGTACAGGCCCGCGTGTTCGAGCGGCGGGGCCATGTAGCTGACCAGCGTGGCGAAGCCGCGACGCTTGGCTATCGCGCCCTCGCTCGGGTTGTTGACGCAGTAGCAGTAGAAGTGGGGCAACGTACCGACGAGCAGCTTCGGCCAGCACTCCTGCGAGAGGCCGACCTGTTTGCCCGGCATGAATTCAAGGGCTCCGTGTGTGCCGAAGTGCAGCAGTGCGTCCGCTCCGAAGTCATGATCGAGCCACGAGTAGAAGGCAGCGAAAGCGTGGTTCGGCGCGGCATCCTTGGCCATGAGCAGCCGCATCGGGTCGCGCTCGTAGCCGAACGAGGGCTGCTGGCCGACGAAGAGGTTGCCGAACATCGCGCCGAGGATGTGGAACCGGTTGCGGTCGTTGAGAATTTCACCCGGTGCGTCACCCCAGAAAGGCTCGATCCGCACATAGGCCGGAAACTCTTGCCGGTAGCGTTCGACCGGATAGTGCGCCGCCACGTTGCCGTCGGTGCCGAAGACGAGCCGGTTGCCTTCGAGCAGCTTGTCGCGCAGCGCATCGACCGACGCCGGAAGGTCAATCTGGTAGCCCTCCTTCTTCAGCTTGCGCATGAGCCGCAGGAGGCTCTCGAACACATCGAGAAAGGCCGCCGTGCCAGCGTTGCCGAGGTTTGGCGGAAAGTTGAAGAGCACGATGGCGAGTTTCTTCTCCGCATTCGACTTTTTACGCAACCGCAACCAGCGTAAAATTCTCGCGGCAAGCGCGCGGCTCTCGCCTACGAGCGGGATGGTGCGTTCGCTGCCCTCTTCGAGACCGGCAAAGATGTGCGGTTCGATGGCTCCGTCGAGTTCCGGCACGGCAACGCTGAGTGCGCTCTGGAGCGGCGTGAGGCCGAGGTTGTTCTCCCGCCAGTGGCCGATCGACTGGAACGCCAAGGGTATGAGATTGAAGCAGGGAACGCCGATTTTTTTCAGGATGCCGATGGCTTCAGCCGACCTGGTCTCCGCCGGGCCGCCCACGAGCGAAAAGCCGGTAGCGTTGATGACGAGATCAACCGGCATCGACTCGCTGCTGGCGGGATCGAAAAATCCTTCGAGCGCCGGACGGAAATCAAGGCCGCCGCTGTAAGCGATGCAGCACTGCACCTCCCGTGACTCGAGTTCGCGGAGCAGGTTGATGATGTGCAGCATGTTTTCGGAGAGCAGCGTGGCGCGCATCACCAGAATCGCCACCCGTCCCACGCCCTTTGCGGGGCGGTGCTTCAGTTGCCACTCCTTGAGCTCGTAGGTGGTCGAAAAGGGCTTGCCCGCGTCGGGATGGTAAAGTGCGGTGTCGGGATAGAAGATCGGATCGTTCTGCGGAAGCACACCCTTGTATCCCGGAATATAGCGGTCGATGAGCAGACAGAGAAAGCGCTTCATGTTCACCTTCGAGCCGTTCAGCCAGAACTGGTGCGCCGAGATGTAGGTGTGAATATCACGCGCTTTGCCGGGGAGGTGCTTCATCAGCTTGCTGACGTTGCGCACCAGCGCGAGCTGCCGCTGGCTTTCGCCGTTGCCGTTGTGCGATGGCCTCAGCTTCGAGGCGAGCTGCTTGAAGACGCCCTGCGGCTTCTCTTCGTCGCCATTTTTCTGGAGCGAGAACTTTCCGACCCTGGTCTGGCTGATGAGCGCCGGATTGCTCGTGATCATGCAGACCGGGCACGAAGCCGTTTCGAGCAGCAGTTCGAGCGGCCGGACGATCTCCTCGCTGAAGAGCATCGAGCCGAAAATGAAGTCGGCGGCGGGAATCTCCCGTTCGAGCCGCTCCCAGGCATTACGGCTGTGATTGAGGCCGAGATTGAACATGGAGACGTCGAGATCGATGTCGAACTCGCGACTCAACTCAGCGGCTGCCGATTTCAGCACGCTGTTGTTGGTTGGCTCCATAGTGATAAAAAGAAAACGCATAAGGTCGAATCCTGTTGCCGGGCTTTAATCGTTTGGTTTTCGGGCTGATGGCCATTAACGGGGCCAGGAGCATTCCGGTCAGGCCGTTACAAACATCGACGATGCAACAGGGGCATTGCTGCGCATTGCATGATTCGATGAGGTGTCGCCTGTGCTTTGCCCTGTGTCTAAATCAGGAGGACGGGATTCTGCTGAAGAAGGTTATGCGGAAATGCGTTACGGTCGGAAGTATCGCCAGGCCGGAACGAGCGTTCAGGCATCAAGGTCAGAGCAGGGATACGCAGGATTTTGCCATGCAAGGCTTGAAAAACTTTGATGGCGTGAGCCATGCCGGAGTGATTCGCCGAGAGGAGCGTTTGATTCGGGACGATCAGGGCGTTTGGGATAAATCCGGTTTCACGGTGAGCTCCTGTCGTTTCAGGTGTGCTTTGAAGCTGGGGCGCCTGATCGCGCGATTTCGATTTGCTGTTGAACGACGAGGCCTTTATCATCAGCCCGTAACCAAGCACCGAGACCGCGAAAAAGAGCGCTATCTCGAAAACGCGGAGAATATTTCTGCCGACGCCAAGTTTTCGCGTATGCATAAACCAGTTGCGTATGCCAGCTATTACATCAGAGAGGAAAACGTATTATTTCAGCCGGTTTCCTGACGACGCTGAAAGGAGGAGATGTCTTTAAACTGCTTAAATATAGAAAACTAAGTTATTAAAATGAAGCCGCGAAAGTGCTCGGGTTTGAGGTTTGATCTTATCGTGACGAGATAAGGACGTAATAAATTTCGAAAAGTGACATATCTGATAAAAAAAAGAGAGGCTACTTGTTCGGAGCCTCTCTTTTTTGTTCATCATGTTCAGATTTGTCAGACCTCGATACCTTCGAGACGGTCTTCCAGATCGGAGTAAATCTCCTGAAGCTTCTCGATGGTGTCGGGATCGGCGGACCACATGCCGCGGCCACTCGCTTCGAGCATCCTGCCGACAATGTTCTTGAAGGCTTTCGGGTTGAGCTTCATAAGCTTGTCGCGCATGGCCGGGTCGAACGCATACGTTTGGGCGGCCTCTTTGTAAACCCAGTCGTCCACGCCCTTGGTGACAGCGTCCCAGCCGAGCATGTAGGTGAAGCGGTTGCTGATCTCGGTCGCGCCGCTGTGCCCCTGCGCCAGCATTCCCTCGAACCACTTCGGGTTGAGCAGCTTGGTGCGGAACTCCACCTTGAGCGCTTTTTCGGCATCGTCAACCTTGATGTCCGCCGTGTAGGTCTCGACGTAGTTCAGCTTGACATTGTCGCCCTTCGGATTACGGCGGCGGGCTGACATCTGCAACGCGCCCGACGAGGAGAAGTAGCGGTCAATATCTGAAATACCGTACTCCGCAGAGTCCACCTGCTGCACGACGCGATCCACTGTGCCGAGCAGGTTTTTGAGAATGTCGGACTGCTCGTCGCCGTAGCGGTTGCCGCCGTAGGCGAAGCTTGTGCGCTTGACGAACATGTTGTCGAGATCCTCCTCCGACTCCCACGCCGAGTCCTCGACAAGCTCGTCGATCTGTGAGCCGTAGGTGCCTG
>JAAXWU010000050.1 GCA_013334855.1 Chlorobaculum sp.
ACTCACCTCGCCTGCATTCACGCACATGGGCGCGATTCCCGCGCTCTACACCTGCGAAGGCAAGAACATCTCGCCGCCGCTGGCGTGGAAAAACCTGCCGAAAGGGACGAAAAGCCTCGTGCTCATCTTGGACGATCCCGACGCGCCCGATCCGGCAGCCCCGAAATTCACCTGGGTGCACTGGGTGCTCTACAACATTCCGCCGGAAACCACGGGACTCGCGGAAGGAGCCGGAAACAGTCCTGCTGTCGGGATGCTGGAGGGGCTGAGCAGTTGGAACCGAGGCGGCTACGGCGGCCCCTGCCCACCCATCGGCACCCACCGCTACTTCCACAAACTCTACGCGCTGGACATCGTGCTCGACGACATGCTCTCCCCGCTGAAAGCCGACATAGAAGCCGCGATGAAGGGCCACATCCTCGGAGAAGCAGTGCTGATCGGCACGTACAGGAAGAAGGGGAAGTGACAGGCCGGAGCGGTTGAGGGTAATAGAGGTGGATACGGATCGAGAAAAGAGCATCCGTGTACACTTCTGATTTATTGCCGTCGGCATGGGCAATGTGATGCGGACCCCAGCGATCAGACGAAATCGGGTCGAGTTTAAGCTGGTAACTCGTGTTGTGCATGCAGCGGCTTGATGCTGCGTTATCACCTCTGACAACCATCAGAGGATTTTTTTTGAGAGAACTTGTCGACAATACACGCACCGACCCATAACAGTAGAAAAATCCTTTAAATACTCGTAAGTTATGGCATGTTGTTCTCGCAAACCTGACCCCTACAGGAAACATCATGCGCATTCACGACATCGATCCCGACAACCGGCCCAGAGAACGCTTTCTCCGTTCGGGCAAGGAATCCCTCAGCCCGGCGGAACTGCTGGCGCTCATCCTCCGCTCCGGCACGGCGGGGCTCAACATCATCGACACCTGCAACAAGCTCATCTCGACGCACGGCCTCGAACGCCTCGCAGACCTGTCGATTCAGGAGTTGCAGAAAACGCCGGGCATTGGAGAGGCCAAGGCGATGCAGATCGCGGCGCTCTTCGAGATTCAGCGGCGACTGCGCTTTGCGCGAAATATGAACAGGAAGGTGCAGGGGGCGCGGGATGTGTTCGAGTACATGCAGGGACGCATCCCCGACGAAACCAAGGAGCACTTGTACGTGCTCTTCATGAGTACGAAAAACCAGATTCTGCGGCACGAAACCGTCACCATCGGCACGCTCACCGCGTCGCTCATCCATCCGAGGGAGATATACAAGGCGGCGATTCGCGAAAGCGCGCACTCGATCATTCTGGTGCACAACCATCCGTCAGGCGACGTACAGCCAAGCAACGCCGACAAGCAGGTGACATCGATCCTGAAAAAGGCGGGCGACCTTCTCCAGATCGAACTGCTCGATCATGTGATTGTAGGAGGCGACGACTGGTTCAGCTTCCGGGATCACTCAATGTTATGAACGGTTTTGCACACACCATACCATTGAGCGGAAATGGTCTCAAGAGAGGTAGTCCGGCGATTCACCAGACTGTTCAGACAGAGACAACGTGATTAACTCCGAGGGGAACCTCCTGAAGCCTGCTCAATGATGAACGGGATTGAACTCGTTTTGGGCTGCAATACCCGCCATCTCCGCCATTGCGTCCGGAGCGACTGAAAACTCGCGTACATTCTTGGCCTGAAGACCTTTCTGCGTTTTGTCGAGATCATACTCGACTTCGGAATCCTGATTGAGCACCTTGAAGCTCTGATCGGAGACGATAGCTGAAAAATGAACGAAGATGTCTTCTCCGCCCTCAGGGTTCAGAATAAAACCGTACCCTTTTTTACCATCGAACCATTTTACCTTGCTCTTAGCCATGATGACACGTGGAGGTTAGTGTTATCGAAATGAAAATTCAACTTTATTTTTTAGTTTAATATAAAATATTTCGTCAAATGGCGCAATAGCCAAAAACATTTTCGACTTAAATACACTCATATAAAACCTGAACTTTTTTTCCATTTGCATTTATGAAACATATCATTCTCATCACCGGCGCGGGTAAAGGCATTGGCCGGGCAATCGCGCTCGAATTCGCCCGAGCCGTCAGGCACCATCCCGATTTCGAACCTGTGCTTCTTCTTTCGTCGCGCACAGCGGCAGACCTGGAGTCAATTTCCCTCGAATGCCGCGCTGAGGGCGCTTTGACCGATACTGTCAAGGTGGATATGGCCGATATGGCCGATCTCCGGCGGCTCGCCGCGCACATCATCGAACGCTATGGACGCATTGACTGTCTTGTTAACAACGCCGGCGTAGGGCGGTTCGGTTCCCTCTTCGACATGACCGAAGCGGATTTCGACTATACGATGAACACGAACCTGAAGGGCACGTTTTTTCTGACGCAGGCGCTGTTCGTCATGATGGAGCGTCAGCACTCAGGGCATATCTTCTTCGTCACCTCAGTGGCCGCGACCAAAGCGTTCAGGCACTCGTCGATCTACTGCATGTCCAAATTCGGCCAGCGCGGCCTGGTCGAGACGATGCGCCTCTACGCGAGAAGGTGCAACGTGAAAATCACCGACGTCCAGCCGGGAGCCGCGCTCACGCCGATGTGGGGCGATGTGAGCGACGAGATGCAGGCGCTCATGATGATGCCGGAGGATATCGCCGCGCCCGTCGTGCAGGCGTACCTGCAACCGGCGAGAACGGTGGTCGAAGAGATCGTGCTGCGGCCAACCGGCGGCGACTTGCAGGAGGAGTGACAATTGATAATGAATAATTGATAATGGATAATGTTCAGAAAAGGAGTACAAAGCCCTTTACATTCGTGTCTGTCCATGAATATCTCGCTCGTCATTCAAGAATGAGCGCATGGAGCTGCTCCCATTATCCATTGTCAATTATCAATTATCCATTATTCCTCTTATCTTCCGGTTCTTGAAAAAATACCAACGAACCGCACCATTTTACTGCCATGAGTCTGAAGGAAAGAATCGATCAGGAACTGAAAGAGGCGCTGAAAAGCGGCGATAAAGTTCGTCTCAACGCCATCCGCTCCATCCGGGCCGCCCTGCTTGAAAAAGAGGTCTCGATCAGGGTTGGCGGCAAGGGCGTCTTGAGCGACGAGCAGGAACTCGAAGTGCTCATGGGGCTGGCCAAGCGGCGTCGCGACGCCATCGAGCAGTTCACGGCGGGCAACCGTCCTGACCTGGCCGAAACTGAGGCAGCCGAACTGAAGGTGCTCGAAGAGTACCTGCCGCAACAACTCCCGGACGAAGAGGTGGAGGCGGCCATCCGAGAGATCATCGCCCAAACCGGCGCGAGCTCCATCAAAGAAATGGGCAAGGTGATGGGCCTCGCCATGAAAGCCCTCAAGGGCAAAGCCGATGGCGGCAAAGTCCAGAACCTCGTCAAATCGCTGCTCTCAGCATAACCGCCCAAGACCATGCTCGATATTAATTATATACGCCAGAACCCGGATGACGTAAAAGAGATGCTGCGCCGCCGCCAGCAGCAGGACGATGCGCCAAAGGTGGATCGCCTGCTCGAACTCGACGCGGAACGAAAAGCGATGGTGCAACAGACCGACGACCTCAAGGCGCTACGCAACCGGGTCTCGAAAGAGATCGCCAACATCAAGCGCACCGGCCAAGGGTCGGGCGAGGAGCTGATCGCCCAGATGAAAACCGTCTCCGACCAGATTTCCGATCTCGATCTGGCGCTCTCGGCGCTTGAAGTCGAGATGGAGGAGCTGCTCTTGACGCTGCCCAACCGGCTGCACGAGAGCGTGCCCGAAGGCCGTTCCGCCGAAGAGAATGTGCTGTACAAAGGCCCGGTGTCGTTCGAGCACGCTCTGGACTTCCCGGTCAAAAACCACCTCGAACTCGGCAAAAGCCTCGGCATTCTCGATTTCGAGCGCGGCGCGAAGATCAGCGGCGCGGGCTTCCCGGTCTATGTCGGCAAAGGGGCGCGGCTCGAACGGGCGCTCATCAACTTCATGCTCGACACCCACAGCGCCAGCCACGGCTACACCGAGGTGTTCCCGCCCTTCATGGTGAACCAGGAGTCACTACGGGGAACCGGCCAGTGGCCGAAATTTGCCGACCAGCTCTATCACATGCCGGAGGACGGCCTCTACGCCATCCCGACCGCCGAGGTGCCGGTGACGAATCTGCATCGCGGCGAGATGCTCGACGCGGCGAACCTGCCCATCGCCTACGCCGCCTACTCCGCCTGCTTCCGGCGCGAGGCGGGCAGCTACGGCAAGGATACGCGAGGTTTCCTGCGGGTGCACCAGTTCAACAAGGTCGAGATGGTGCGTTTCACCCGCCCTGAAGCGTCGTACGACGCGCTCGAAGAGATTCTCGGCCACGCTGAAGCGCTCCTCTGCGCCCTGAAGATCCCCTACCGCGTCATCACGCTCTGCAGCGGCGACATCAGCGCCAACGCCGCAAAGTGCTACGACATCGAGGTGTGGTCGCCCGCCGAGAACAAATATCTCGAAGCGTCGAGCGTCTCGAACTTCGAGGATTACCAGGCCCGACGCTCGAACATCCGTTTCAAGCCCGGCGGCAAAGCCAAGCCGGAGTTCGTGCACACACTCAACGGCTCGGGTTTGGCCACGTCAAGACTCATGGTCTCGCTACTCGAACACTACCAGACCGCCGACGGCACAGTGCGAGTCCCGGAGGTGCTACGGCCCTACACAGGGTTTGAGGTGATTGGATAAGCGTGAACGAAAGGTACAATAGAGCAGAGGTTGCCTCTAAAATATCGAGATAGCCGCTGTTTGAAAGTGCGAGGAAAAAGAGGGCAAAGAAAGAAACCAATGCTTGATAAGAGCTATTACCAAAAGTTGGTGTTGGCTCTTATCAGAATTTAATGGAAACGCGGCAAAAAGGGTGGCTTGGCGTAATTTTAAACATGAACGTCAGCAGCTATCCAACACCGAATGAAAAGCCTCATAGCCCGTTATCAGTAGCTCTTGGGATTACCAGTCAATGAAGCATATGTTTCGGAAGTTCTGTAAACTGGGCTGAAAAGAGAGGGTACACTTTTTTTTCATGTACTGGTCTCCTCAAGGAGTTGACGAGTTGGGATTGAAGCCTATGATCAATGTCAAAAAGCTCCTGCGTCAGCATTATGACAACATCCTGACCTATTTTTAAACACGAGATCACCAACGCGGTTTCCGAAGGACTGAACAGCAAAATCCAGCTCTACAAGGCTTCAGTCTGAGGCTTTCACAGCTTCGAAAGCTACCAAAACAGGATTCTGTGTTACTGCGGCAAGCTCAACATGGCAATTCCCTGATGCCGTAGTATATGTTGAGTGTTACTTCGAAATTTTACGAAGCGCCGAGAAGATGAATGGTTCGCCACCATTCATTTCACTTCACTCATCTCTTCTTATTCGCACTTCTCGCCCCTTGTCGTCCACCAGTCGTCGCCGTAATTGTAGTACAGCTCCTCGCCTTTGCGGATGTCGCGCAGGGCGTAGATGATCAGCTCCGCGCCGGTGGGGCCGTCCTCGCGGTAGTAGGCGACGTTGGGTTGCGGGGAGTGGTTGAAGAGCATTCCGTAGCCCATCGCCACCAGCCGACGATTTTCGGCGCTGCCGTAAAAGACGTAGTTGAGCAGTTCGCCGCCAATATCCTTGTCCGTCACTTCGAGCGCCGGGCAGCGCTCCACGATGTCGCCCTCCCGGATTGGCTTGAGAGCGAACGCGCCGCGCCCGGCAACTCTCGAAGCATCGATGCGAACCGCGTCCCGGCTGACTCTCGGCGTTTTTTTGCGCAGCAAAACGGTGACGAGAACTCCGGCCACAAGACCGGTGGCAAAAATGATGATGGTCTCAAGCAAGAGATTGGGTATCATAAACGATGTGCTCGGATGGCGAAGAAAGCGGAAAATACAAATATCCGCCTTCAATCCATTGGCGTGATCGAGCCTGTCTCTTCAGCGTCAACTCAGTGACGGCTCAGCCAGCGCCGGGTGCTCGATCCCTCGTGTCGGTAAATCAGAAGGGCGAAGCTGGAAAGAATGGCGACGACGACGGCGGCGATAAGGTATGCCCAGACTGGCAGCACAGTATTCACCGATGAGAGGTAAATGTAGGAGCCGAAAAGAAATACGACGGAGGAGCTTGCCGGAAGGAGGGCCGCTTTGCCAATGTGGATATTGCGCAGCCACAGAGCGGTCGATACGATAAAGAGCGGGATGCTGATGAAGTAGATTAGTCCTGAAACGAGCGGGTCCATACCTGAATGTGCGTATAATGGTTGGTGTAAACTGGCAACGGCGCTACATATTCTATGGAAGTTCCGCGTATTTATTAATATAATTTACATCGAACACGGCGTATTGTCAATAGCTTGTCCGTATCTATATGCAGTGATTGGTAAGAATGTTACGAATTTATAACCGCATTGGCGTAAT
The DNA here is from genome assembly GCA_013334855.1 of Chlorobaculum sp. Classification (GTDB taxonomy): domain Bacteria; phylum Bacteroidota; class Chlorobiia; order Chlorobiales; family Chlorobiaceae; genus Chlorobaculum. The sequence continues at coordinate 6,426 of JAAXWU010000050.1, forward strand.
ATGTGGCAAATAATTATATTTCAATGTTTTATGAGATTCTGCCCTGTTGCGAAAAATGTTCAGATGTCGCGCTTTGCGGCGCTCAGTTTGATTGACATCGATGGGGGAGGGAGGTCATGATGGCGTTTGTCGGAGAGCAACCGGTGCTTAGCATAGAGAAGGTTTCGAAAAGCTATCTCATGGGCGAGGTGACAGTGGAGGCGCTTCGCGGCGTCTCGCTCGAATTCGGGGCAGGCGAGCTGGTGGTGCTGCTCGGCGCATCGGGGAGCGGCAAATCGACGCTGCTCAACATCGTCGGCGGCCTCGATGTGCCCGACTCCGGCACAGTCTCCTTCCGTGGGCGCGACATCAACGCCGCTGGCGAGTCGGGGTTGACCGAGTACCGCCGCCGTTCGATCGGTTTCGTGTTTCAGTTTTACAACCTTATATCTAGCCTGTCGGCGCTCGAAAATGTGCAGCTCGTCACCGAGCTGGTCGATAATCCGATGCCGCCCAGGGAGGCGCTCGAACTGGTCGGTCTCGGCGACCGGATGAACCATTTCCCCGCGCAGCTCTCCGGCGGCGAGCAGCAGCGGGTGGCCATTGCCCGCGCTGTGGCCAAGCGCCCGGAGCTGCTCCTGTGCGACGAGCCGACCGGCGCGCTCGACTACAGCACGGGCAAGCTCGTGCTCGAAGTGATCGAAAAGGTCAATCGCGAACTCGGTGCCACCACGCTCGTCATCACGCACAACGTCTCGATCTCCGCCATGGCCGACCGCGTTATCACGCTCCGCAGCGGAGAGGTGGTCGAAGACCGCCGCAACGCCAGCAAATCCTCCCCCTCGGAACTCTCATGGTAGCATGGAGCGCTCCGCCGCCCGTCTCCCAGACTGATTATTGCCCGGTTTTGCGTCGTTTCGTATCCCTCAAAATTTTGAAGCAGAGCGCTATCGATCCCTGAAATTCGAGGGAGAATTTTGTCGTTTCATGTACAACATTTCGGCTTTTTCAAGTCCGGCGTCCCATCCTTCCCATTGCCGGGCCGCTATCGTTTCATGCGTTTTTCGAATTGCTTTTCATCGCTGCTTTTATTATATGTGATGTTTCATTACGGTTATATCGATATATGGTTTTATACGAAAAGAGCGTTGTTTTAAACATGGTTTTAAAGAGGCTTATCGTTTTTTTTTGATGACTTAACGGAAAAAGTTGCTACCTTGACGAATCCTGTTTTTCGGCAGGGCTGTTCTTTCTCACACTTAGTTCTTTGTCAGTATTATAAAGCTCCTGCTATCTGCAGTCTTTCTGTAAACCAGTAACACAGAGAAAAATCAGAGCGATGAAACAACCAACCAAAGCTGCTAAATGGTACGTCAGGGCCGGATCGGTTCTGTCGGGACTTGGGGTCTTGCTTCCAGCGTCACAAGCGTATGCGAGCGAGGCCGATCTGGTATTGCCGGATTTAAGCTCGGTCTCCTTTTTAGGTGGAATTCCCGGGCACACGTTGTTGATGTATGGTCTTGTGGTATGCCTTTTTGGCATGATTTTTGGCCTGATTCAGTACAAGGCGATTCAAAACCTTCCGGTGCACAGCGCCATGAAGGAGATCAGCGAGCTGATCTATGAGACCTGCAAAACCTATCTCATTACCCAGGGCAAGTTTATCCTCGTTCTCTGGGCGCTTGTCGGTGCCATTATCGTCTACTACTTCAGCGTTCTCAGCGGACTTGAAACAACCAAGGTCGCTTTTATTCTTGCATGCAGCCTGCTTGGTATCGGCGGCAGCTACATCGTTGCCTGGTTCGGCATGAGGATCAACACCTTTGCCAACTCCAGAACCGCATTCGCCAGCCTCGGCGGCAAACCCTTCCCGACCTACGCCATCCCGCTTCGCGCCGGTATGAGCATCGGTATGCTGCTCATCAGCATCGAGCTGTTCGTCATGCTCTGCATCCTTCTTTTCGTTCCGGTTGACTATGCCGGGCCTTGCTTCATCGGCTTCGCTATCGGTGAATCCCTTGGCGCTTCGGTGCTTCGTATCGCTGGCGGTATCTTCACCAAGATTGCCGACATCGGCTCCGACCTCATGAAGATCGTCTTCAAAATCAAAGAAGACGACGCCCGCAACCCTGGCGTCATCGCCGACTGTGCAGGTGACAACGCTGGCGACTCTGTAGGCCCGACCGCCGACGGCTTCGAAACCTACGGCGTGACCGGCGTGGCGCTGATCTCCTTTATCCTCCTGGCCATCAAGGATCCTACCATTCAGGTTCTTCTGCTTGTCTGGATTTTCGCCATGCGTCTGGTGATGATTCTTGCCAGCGCCGTTTCTTACTGGGCCAATGACTTTATCGCCAAAGCCAAGTACAGCAATGCCGCCGAGATGAACTTCGAAAAACCGCTGATTACCCTTGTCTGGCTGACTTCTTTCGTCTCGATCGGTCTGACCTATGCGGCATCTTACGTACTCATTAAAGACCTCGGCGATGGCTCCATGTGGTGGAAGCTCGCCTCGATCATCACCTGCGGCACGATCGCCGGTGCTTTGATTCCCGAACTGGTCAACCGCTTCACCTCGACCGAATGCGCCCATGTACGTAACGTCGTGCAGTGCTCCAAAGAGGGCGGCGCTCCGCTGAACATTCTGGCAGGTCTGGTTGCCGGTAACTTCAGCGCCTACTGGATGGGTCTGGCTATCACGGCTCTCATGGGCGCGGCTTACGGCTTCAGCCTCATGGGTCTCGATGTGATGATGCTCGCGCCTTCCGTGTTCGCTTTCGGTCTCGTGGCTTTCGGTTTCCTCAGCATGGGGCCGGTCACTATCGCGGTCGACTCCTATGGCCCGGTGACCGACAACGCGCAGTCGGTTTATGAGCTGTCGCTGATCGAGGACATTCCGAACATCAAGCAGAACATCCAGAAGGAGTTCGGTTTCCAGCCCGACTTCGTGAACGCCAAACGCTACCTCGAAGCCAACGACGGCGCGGGCAACACCTTCAAGGCAACCGCCAAACCGGTGCTGATCGGTACCGCCGTGGTCGGTTCGACGACGATGATCTTCTCGATCATCATGATCCTGACCGGTGGTCTCACCGATACTCTGGCTATCGGCAAACTCTCCATTCTCTCTCCGCCGTTCCTGCTCGGCCTGTTGATGGGCGGCGCAGTGATCTACTGGTTCACCGGCGCGTCGATGAACGCCGTGACCACCGGTGCCTATTACGCCGTCGAGTTCATCAAGAAGAACATCAAACTTGATGGTGTGACCAAAGCATCTACCGAGGACAGCAAGAAGGTTGTGGAAATCTGCACCAAGTTCGCGCAGAAAGGCATGATCAACCTCTTCCTGACCGTTTTCTTCAGCACGCTGGCTTTTGCATGTCTCGATTCGTTCTTCTTCATCGGCTATCTGATCTCGATTGCTCTGTTCGGTCTCTATCAGGCTATCTTCATGGCCAATGCCGGTGGCGCATGGGACAACGCCAAGAAGGTTGTCGAAACCGAGCTGAATGCCAAAGGCACCCCGCTTCATGATGCATCGATTGTTGGTGATACCGTTGGCGATCCTTTCAAGGATACCTCTTCGGTTGCGCTGAACCCGATCATCAAGTTCACCACGCTGTTCGGCCTTCTGGCCATCGAGATGGCCATCAAGCTCTCTCCCCAGATTGCCATTGGCCTGGCCGTCGTGTTCTTCCTGCTCTCACTTCTTTTCGTACACCGCTCCTTCTTCTCCATGAGGATCGCCGTGGACAAGGATTGATCTGACGACTACATCACTTGCCTGACAGGGCAGGTATCTTCCGGGGCCGCAGCAATGCGGCCTCGGGCGTTTTTTGAGCTATGATGATATCTGAAGCGCCGTTCTCCCGCTTGGCATGTTGTTTGCGAAAGCGTAAATTGGGTTTCGGTTTTCGAATAAGGCAAGTGAGTTTATTAGACGCCTTGCTGTTTGGGAGTGTTTTGCTTCAACCGGAAATGGAGGATCGGGCTTGCTGAGTTAGTTGGTTGATGGTGATTGCTGTTGACGTAATTTGTTTGGCATCAAGGTTCGGCCTCATTTCCCGTCGGTTTTGTTTGCGAGCCTCTCTGGCGGCTTCGAGTTTTTGATTGCGTTCCTTGTAATTCCATTTCTATCTCAACAAAGCACTTATAAACCAAGTCCATGCGACGATGGAGTGGACTTTCTGAGTATTAAGCTCCATCGCTTTCAACGAAACCTCCAGGTGCTCTTCAAGAGCTTCGATGCTGTCGAAGAGCACATTGCCGAACGTTTTTTCGCGAAGAAGTTCGTCCCATAAATGCTCGACAGGATTGAGTTCCGGAGCGTAGGTCGGCAATGAAATCAACAGCATGTTCCTCGGTATCTTCAGCGTAGACGACCGGTGCCAACCGGGGCCATCGAGAATCATGGCGATTCGATCTTTCGGGCGTCTGGCGGCGACCTCAACGAGAAAAAGCTGCATGAATTCGCTGTTCACATGCGGTATAATCAGCGTATCCAGAACGCCATCGTTTACCGATACCGCTGCGTAAGCATAGGTATATTATTGCGTTACCATCGCTTGCGTCAACGGACGAAAGGGGCGCGAACACCAGCTTCGCCGCGTATCGGAGATCCGGCCGAACCGCACCCTCTTTGTTGAAGCCAGACCACTCAGTATTGATCGAGGAGTTCAGTTTCGGAAGTTTTTTTATGCGTATCCTGCGCTTCGGGATCGTTTTTCGGGTGCCTTTTGTCCGGCGCAAGCTTGCGCCAGCCGTGCCGATGCAGCATTTTGCAGGTCGAAGCGAGCGCCGTGGTTCGACCCAATCGTTGATCCAGCGCCTGCTTGATTTCACTGACGACTAGCAGCCTGTCGGACTTACAGAAAACAAACACCATATTCATCCGGAATACGCACTTATTCTTCGTCATTGCGAGTGAAGCGAAGCAATCCAAACGTGAATTCAGCAAGATGGATTGCCACGTCGCTTTGCTCCTCGCAATGACGTCAGAAAATGTGACAAAGTCCAACAGACTGCCAGGATGCCGCCACGAGCCGCTTTTTCGAGATACGGCGCAAGGAAATCGACCTCATCTTCGAACGTCATATTTTCTCTTCGGCACCCGCATGAACTGATAAAACGTCGCCGGAGCTTACAGGCCCAACCCCTTGAAATACCGAGGATTGCGGCTACCTCATCCATTGATAAACCATGTTCCGGCGGCAAGAGTACCGCCTGCGCTTCGCGTAATGCTTCTTTTGTCCGGGCTGATGCCAAAGCTGCTTTCGCTTGCGCCAATACTTCCCTGCCTGTTGCCGGTCGCGCCATATACCCACCTTTTTTTGTTTATGGGTATATAATAGTCATGATGTTTTAGAATTGGAATAAGGTGTCGCTGTCATTGGTACCATCGTAGCCGCAGGCGACCTGGCAGACCCGCTTGGGTCAGGTCGAGACGATGCTGACGCGAGCCTCTGTTTCACTCAAGAGCAGTACGCAGCTCTTGCTGCTGATGCTGCCGCCCTGGAAATCCAGCGTGATTTTTTTGCCCTTGACCGGCCACAGCGAGATGGCGGTGTCACCTGAAAAAAGGGATGGTGAAGGCTACCCTTTGATTATATGCTTCAAAAAGGGTAGGATGACTACCGCATCGGTTTTACTGAGTTAACTAACAGTAAAATAACATCTTGCGCTATGCTTGCTGCACTTTCTTCATTTTACTTTTGAATTATGCAGAATAGATCTCATGGGAGAATGAGGAGAATCTTTCTCCCATGAGCATACGGCTCCGTTAATCGTTGAGCTTGGTTTCAGCCGTGACGGCGCTGGTCGCTTTCGACTGGTGGTAGAAGAGGTAGTAGTTGATGCTGTCGCTGAGCGCCTGAAGGCTCGCTTCGATGATGTTGGTCGAGACGCCCACCGTGCCCCAACTGTTCTGCCCGTCGCTGCTTTCGATGAGTACGCGCACCTTGGCGCTCGTGCCGCGCTTCTCTTCGAGCACACGCACCTTGTAGTCGATCAGCCGGATGGCGCGGATTTCGGGATAGAAGTGAAGCAACGCCTTGCGTAGCGCGTTGTCGAGCGCGTTGACCGGGCCGTCGCCATCGGCGACCGTCTGCTCGGTGACGTCGCCGACAAGTACTTTCATCACCGCCTGATCGACCGATTTGATCTCCTGGCCGTTCATGATGACCACCTTCGACTCGATCACCTCGAAAAATGGCCTGAACTGGCCGAGTTCTCGGCGCAGAATCAGCTCGAAAGAGGCTTCGGCTCCGTCAAACTGGTAGCCGTGGTGTTCGAGCTTCTTGACGTGGTTGACCAGATTTTTGAACAGCTCCCCTTTTTCAGGCAGCGCAATGCCAAGCTCCTGCGCCTTGTAGCGGATGTTGCTCTGTCCGGCAAGCTCCGAGACCAGCACGCGCTGGCGGTTGCCCACGAGCGCCGGATCGATGTGCTCGTAGAGCGAACTCTCCTTCATCACCGCGCTGACGTGGATGCCGCCCTTGTGCGCGAAGGCCGATTTGCCCACAAAAGGCGCTTTGGTGTCGGGCGGGAGGTTCAGGATTTCGAACACAAACTTCGACATCGAGGTCAATTGTTTCATGTCCCGCACATGGCTGAACTTGCTGTCAAGTTTGAGCAGCAGGTTCGGGATGATGCTGACCAGATTGGCGTTGCCGCACCGCTCGCCGATGCCGTTGATCGTGCCCTGCACCTGCGTCGCGCCCGCCCTGACCGCCTCGATGGAGTTGGCCACGGCCATGTCGCCGTCGTTGTGCGCGTGAATGCCGACCGGCACGGCTACAATCTGCCGCACTCGCGTGACGATCTCTGCGACTTCGTGCGGCAGCGTGCCGCCGTTGGTGTCGCACAGCACGACGCGGCTCGCGCCGCCATCGACCGCCGCCGTAATCATCCGCTCCGCGAACTTCGCGTTGTCCTTCCAGCCGTCGAAAAAGTGCTCGGCGTCAAAAAAGACCTCGCGGCCTGACTCGACCAGGAACCTCACCGAACGGCGGATCAGCTCGGCGTTTTCGTCATCCGAAATGCCGAGACTCTTGACGGAGTGAGCTTTCCAGGTTTTGCCGAAAATGGTGAGCACCGGAGCCTCGCATCTGACCAGACCGACCAGGTTCGGGTCGCCCGCGATGTTTTCGAGCGAGCGCGCCGTCGAGCCGAACGCGGTCAGTCGGGCGTGCTTCATGTCGAGCTTTCTGGCCTTGAGGAAGAACTCTTCGTCCTTCGGATTGCTGCTTGGCCAGCCGCCTTCGATGAAGTCCACGCCGAACTCGTCGAGCCGTTCGGCGATCAGAAGCTTGTCCTGTACCGAAAGATTGATGTGTTCACCCTGCGTACCATCACGCAGGGTGGTGTCATACAGTTCAATTACCATGCTGTTGCTTATGCCTCAGAAGCCATGAGGTCGTTTTTCCTTGCGTATTCAAAGATGCCGCCCGCCTGCACGATGTTGACGACGTCGCCCAGCGGTCTGAGCTGGTAGGTGACGTTCTGCGTGAGGTTGGTCAGCGTGTTGTTTGCCATGTCGAGTGCCACTTCGTCGCCCGTCAGGATCGATTTGTTGAGCGGCTGCGCGGTCTCAAAGGGAATAACAAAGCCGCCATCCACGCAGTTGCGATAGAAAATTCTTGCGTAGGATTCGGCGATGATCGCTCTGGCTCCGGCGACCTTCAGCGCGAAGGGTGCGTGCTCCCTCGACGAGCCGCAACCGAAGTTCGGCCCGGCGATGATGATCGAGTAGGGCGAGCAGAAATAGCCCTCCTCGACGAATGGAATGCCGCCTTCCGGAAGTCCCGCCTGGTCGATCGGAACGCCGGAGAGCGCGTATTTGCCGTACATTTTCACCTCTTCGGGATCGGAGAGGCTGTAGACCAGATGCTCGGCGGGAATGATCTGGTCGGTATCGATATTCTTGCCGAGAACGTAGGCTTTACCCTGTATGATGGTGTCCATGATTCTTGTTTCCTTGTCAGTTGCTTCGTTCGATCAGAGGAAATCCCTCGGATCGGTGAGTTTGCCCGTTATGGCCGATGCCGCCGCGGTCAGCGGAGAGGCCAGGTAGACCCCCGCGAACTTGCTGCCCATGCGTCCGGGGAAGTTGCGGTTGGTGGTCGAAACCACCACGTCATTGTCCACCGAGCGTCCGACCGTGTCCGAAGGACCGCCGAGACACGCCGCGCAAGAGGGCAGGGCGATGCTGCAACCGGCATCCTCGAAAATCTGGCGCAACGACTGGCCATCGTACAGCTCGGTTTCAAGCTGCGAGGCCACGAGCACCGTCGCGGGCACGATGTTGGTCGTCACGACAACCTTCTTGCCCTTGAGGATTTTGGCCGCAAGCCTGAAGTCGGTCAGCTTGCCGCCGGTGCAGGAGCCGATGTACGACTTGGTGATCGGCGTTCCGGCCACGCTGCGCACGGTGGCGCGGTTGTCCGGGCTGTGCGGCTGCGCCACGACCGGCTCCATCTTCTCGACGTTGTAGCGGTACATGCTATGGTACTGCGCGTCGGGGTCGCTGTGGAAAATCTCGTACGGCTTGCTGGTGCGCACCTTCACGAAGGCCTCGGTCACGGCGTCGGCCGCGATGATGCCGTTCATGCCGCCCGCCTCGATGGCCATGTTGCAGAGCGTCATGCGCTCGTCGATGGGCAGCGAATAGACCGCCTCGCCGTCGAACTCCATGGCGCGGTAGGTTGCGCCGTCGGTGGTGATGTCGCCGAGAATCTGCAGGATCAGGTCTTTGGCCGTCAGATAGTCGGGCATCTGCCCCTCGAAGGTGAACTTCATCGATTCGGGCACCTTCTCCCAGAGCTTGCCGGTGCCGAGGATGAAGGCCGCGTCGGTGTTGCCGATGCCGGAGCCGAACATGCCGAACGCGCCCGAGGTGCAGGTGTGCGAGTCGGTGCCGAAAAGCACCGTGCCGGGGAGGTTGAACCCCTCTTCGGCCAAGGCGACATGGCAGACGCCGCGATAGCGGTCGGTGCCTACGTCGTAGTAGTTCGGAAGACCCTGCTCTGCGGCGAACTGGCGCAACAGGTCGATGTTGCGGTGGGCGTGTTCGTTGGCCGTGAAGATGTAGTGATCCGGGAGGACGACCACTTTCGACGGATCCCACACTTTGGCCTTCGGGCCGAACTCCTGCTTGAAGATATCGAAGGTCGGCGGCCCGCAGACGTCGTGCGTCAGGAGAACATCGACATTGAGCCACACGCTCTGGCCGGGATCGACGAACTTGCGGTTCGCGGCCCTGGCGAAAATTTTCTGGGTTATCGTTTGTGCCATGATTTCAAAGATTCCGTTATCGGATATAAATCCTGTCTGTTTTTTCTCTATACGGAGCCGGTGGCCCCGTCAAAAACGGAAAAGCCGGATGCTTGCAGAGCTCCGGCTTTTCTCGTTACGGCTCACCGCCGCATCTGCTCTGTCCTGTTTTTCGTGCTTCCCGCCGTCAAATTCGGGCGAGAATGGCCGCAGTCATCTCCGTTGTCGAACAGATCGCCTCGCCCGGCGCGGCAATGTCGCCCGTGCGGACGCCATCAGCCAGCGCGCCTTCGATGGCGGCGTAAATTTCGCCTGCCACTTCGGGCATGTTGAAGCTGTTCTCGAACATCATGGCCACCGACGCGATGGTCGCGATCGGGTTGGCCTTGTTCTGTCCGGCGATGTCAGGCGCACTGCCGTGAATCGGTTCGTAGAGCGCGTGCTCCGAGCCGATGCTGGCCGACGGCAACATGCCGAGGCTGCCGGTGATCATGCCGGAGATGTCGCTCAGAATGTCGCCGAAGAGGTTGCTCGTCACGATCACCTCGAACTGCTTCGGATTGCGCACCACCTGCATGGCGGCGTTGTCCACGTACATGTCCACCAGCTCGATCTCCGGGAAATCCTGGTGCACTTCATGCACGATGTTGCGCCAGAACTGCGACACTTCGAGCACGTTGGCCTTGTCGATGGAGGTCACCTTGGCGTTGCCGCGCTTTTTGGCGAACTCGAACGCTAGCCGCGCGATACGCTCGACTTCGTAACGCTCGTAGACCATCGTGTTCCAGCCGCGATTCTCGTCGTAGCCTCTCGGCTGGCCGAAGTAGATGCCGCCGGTCAGCTCGCGGAACACCATGAAATCGGTGCCTTTGACCACCTCAGGACGAAGCGATGACGATGCGACAAGCGCGTCGTACACCTTGGCCGGACGCAGATTTGCGAACAGGCCAAGCTCCTTGCGGATTTTCAGCAAGGCGGCTTCCGGCTTCTTGTCGTGCGGCAGGTTCTCCCATTTCGGGCCGCCGACAGCGCCAAGCAGTACGGCATCGCAGTTCCTGCACGCTTCGAGCGTCTCGTCGGTCAGCATGGAGCCATGCACGTCGTACGACGCGCCGCCGAAGAGGTGCTCCTCGACTTCGACCTCAAAACCGTGCTTTTTTGAGACGGTGCTCAGTACTTCCAGAGCACCGGCCACCACTTCGGGGCCGATGCCGTCGCCGGGTATGGAGACAATTTTCAACATCTTCCTCCCGCTCATTTCTTTTTCAGCCAGCTCATCATCTCGCGCAGTTTCGCGCCGACGATTTCGATGGGGTGGTTGCGATTGCTCTCGCGCAGCTCGTTCATCTTCTTGTAGCCGGAGTTGCACTCGTCGATGAACTCTTTGGCGAAGCGGCCATCCTGCACCTCTTCGAGAATCTTCTTCATCTCGGCTTTGGCGTTGGCTGCGATAACACGCGGGCCGCGGGTCATGCCGCCATACTCGGCGGTGTCGCTGACCGAGTAGTTCATGCGCGACAGGCCGCCTTCGTAGTACAGATCGACGATGAGTTTCAGCTCGTGCATGCACTCGAAGTAGGCCAGTTCCGGCGGATAGCCAGCTTCGGTGAGGGTCTCGAAGCCGATCTTGATCAGCTCGGCAGAACCGCCGCAGAGCACGGCCTGCTCGCCGAAGAGGTCGGTCTCGGTCTCGTCCTTGAAGTTGGTCTCGATGACGCCAGCCTTGGTGCCGCCGATGCCTTTAGCCCACGCCAGCGCGATAGCCTTCGCGTCGCCGGTGGCGTCCTGGTGCACCGCGATCAGGCACGGCACGCCATTGCCTTCGGTGTAGGTGCGGCGAACGAGGTGGCCGGGGCTTTTCGGAGCGATCATGATGACGTTCACGTCAGCCGGAGGCACGATCTGCTGGTAATGGATATTGAAGCCGTGACCGAAAGCGAGCGTTGCGCCCGATTTCAGGTTCGGCGCGATTTCGGTGTCCCAAACGCTTTTCTGGGTCT
>JAAXWU010000163.1 GCA_013334855.1 Chlorobaculum sp.
CATGTCCGCTCGATGGGCGTGCGCGCCTCGATGACGCTTGTCGTCAGCTCCGACCGGGAAATCCAGCGCCATTCGACGGCGTACGGCGCGAAGTGCATCGATTCGGAAATTTTTATCGATGAGCTGGCGGCGATGGGCATCGCCGTCGATGAAAACGCACGACGAACGGCGCAACGCCCCGGCGGCGTTACGAAGAAGAGCGCCTCGGGGCCGCTCTCCGACAGCGAGGTCGATTACTGGCTCCGGCTCTTCGAGAGATAAGGGTGACGGCGATAATCTGCGCCGCTTTCTTGAGACAATTTCTTATACTATGGGGTTAATTATTATTACCTACCCCCCTTAACCGACGACCGTATCATGTCCGAAAGTCGTGCAATGAACAACGATCACTGGCGAGAACTTGAAGAGTGGCGAGGCAAAATCGACGAGATCGACCGTCAGGTCGCCGATCTGCTCTGCCAGCGCTTGCAGTTCGCCGGAAATATAAGCGCCGTAAAATCGAGAATGGGCGAGACCGTGCTTCAGCCGGAGCGTGAAAAAGAGGTATTCGTCAACGTCCTCAGCCACGCAGATTCACCGCTGATGAGCCAGGCGCTCGAAAGAATTTACCACTGCATTCTCAACGAGTCGCGCCTCTTCCAGCAGGAGTGCAAGGATGGGCAGCAGAACATCTCCGCCCGATAATTCGCTTCGCATCACATGCCCGCCAAAAAAAAACGCCCTCGCATCAAAGCGCCGAAGGCGATAGTGATCGCCCTTCTGGCCCTCTTCGCGGCGCTGCTCTTCTTGCCCGGCATCAACTCTATGCCGTCGAAAGGCAAAATGGCCGCGATCACCGTCCACCGGGGCGAGGGATTCCGTGAGATCGTCGATGCGCTGCACGACGCCGGGGCGATCCGCTTCCGCTGGCCGCTCTTGACTGCCGGGGCGCTCATTCCGCCGCTGCACAAGATCAAGCCGGGCCGGTACGCTATTCCCGGCGGCCTCTCGACCTTCAGCCTGCTCTGGCGTTTGCACACGAACCCGCAGGACGAGGTGCGGCTCATGATTCCGAACGGCTTCGAGCAGCGTAAGCTCGCCGGCATCATCGCCGCCAGGCTCGACATCGATTCGACCGCTTTCATGGCCGCCTCGCGCGATCCGCGCCTGCTCGCCTCGCTCGGCATCAAAGGCGGGAGCACCGAGGGGTATCTTTTTCCCGGCACCTACAACTTTGCGTGGGCCAGCACGCCGCAAGAGGTGATCGCTTATCTGACAGGGCGCTTCAGGGCGTTTTACACCGACAGCCTGAAGCAGGAGACCCAAAAAGCGGGTCTCACCGAAACGCAACTGCTGACCCTCGCGTCGATTGTCGAGGCTGAAACTCCGGTCGATGCCGAGAAGCCGATTATCGCGAGCGTCTACCTGAACCGCCTGAAGAAAAAGATGCGGTTGCAGGCCGATCCGACGGTGCAATACGCTATTCCGGGCGACAGCCGTCCGCTCTATTTCAAGGATCTCGTGATCGATTCGCCCTACAACACCTACCGGAATTCGGGCTTGCCGCCGGGGCCGATCTGCAATCCTGGAGCGGCCTCGATCCGCGCCGTGCTGAATCCGGCGAAGACCGGCTATCTTTACTTCGTCGCCAACGGGCGCGGGGGTCACACGTTCGCCACGACATTCGCCGGGCACGCGAGCAACATCAGGAGCTACCGGCTCACGCTCAAGGCGCAGCAGTCGGGCGGCGGCAAGCCGTGACGAATGGCGCCGGATATGTCGCGGATACCGGATAATATGTATATTCACACATTCATTTACCGTTAATTCCACCAACCAACTCACAGGGAAATGCAGAAAAAGACGTTGTCTGACATATCGTTACAGGGAAAGCGGGTCTTGATGCGAGTCGATTTCAACGTGCCGCTCGACCAGGATCGCAATATCACCGACGAAAAAAGAATCGTGGAGGCGCTGCCTTCGATTCGCAAGGTCATCGACGAGGGTGGCCGACTGATTCTGATGTCGCACCTCGGCAGGCCGAAAGGCAAGGTCAATCCGACATTCTCCCTCGCTCCGGTGGCAAAACGCCTCTCCGAGCTGCTCGACTGTCCGGTAACGATGGCGGGCGACTGCATCGGCACCGAGGTGATGCAGCAGGTGCTCACACTTCAGGACGGCGAAGTGATGATGCTCGAAAACCTGCGGTTCCACGCCGCCGAGGAGGAGAACGACGCCGATTTCGCCAAAGAACTCGCTTCGATGGGCGAAATCTACGTCAACGACGCATTCGGCACCGCGCATCGCGCCCACGCATCGACCGAGGGCATCACTCGCTACATGCAAACCTCGGTGGCGGGCTACCTCATCGAGAAGGAGCTTCGCTACCTCGGCACGGCGCTCAACAATCCGCAGCGCCCGTTCGTGGCCATTCTTGGCGGCGCGAAGATCTCCGGCAAGATCGACGTGCTCGAAGCGCTTTTCAACAAAGTCGATACCGTGCTGGTCGGCGGCGCGATGGTCTTCACCTTCTTCAAGGCGCAGGGTCTCGAAGTGGGCAACTCGCTTGTCGAGGATAATAAAATCGAGCTGGCGCTCTCCCTGCTCGACAAAGCAAAAGAGATGGGCGTCCGTCTGCTCCTTCCCGAAGATGTGGTCGTGGCCGCGGAAATCTCCGCCGATGCAGCGTCGTGCGTCGAGCCGGTGACGGCTATCTCCGATGGCATGAGCGGCCTCGACATCGGCCCGGCAACCATCGCCGCGTACAGCAAGGAGATTCTCGGCGCGAAAACCGTGCTCTGGAACGGCCCGATGGGTGTCTTCGAGATCGACCAGTTCGCCGCCGGAACCTTCGCTATCGCCCAGGCGCTTGCCGACGCGACCGCCGAGGGAGCGGTGACGATCATCGGCGGCGGCGACTCGGCGGCGGCCATCGCAAAAGCAGGTCTGTCGGACAACGTGACGCACGTCTCGACCGGCGGCGGCGCGAGCCTCGAATTCCTTGAAGGCAAGGAGCTGCCTGGCATTGCCGCCCTGAACGATTAGGCACTGCCCTGCATTCAAAATTTCGATACGCTGCTCGCATTGCCAATAACTGTCAACGATACTGAATGACCCGATACGACCAGCAATACTCTCCCGGCGGCTTCCAGATGATGCCGCCGGCAATCAAGGCGATCATCGTCGCCAATGTGATCGTGTTCCTGTTCCAGATGTCTCCGTTCGGCGGTATTCTGACGACCTTCGGTGCGCTCTGGCCGATTGGCTCGCACAATACCGGGGAGTACTCCTTCCGCATCTGGCAGCCCGTGACCTACCTTTTTCTGCACGGCGGGTTCACGCACATCTTCTTCAATATGTTCGCCCTCTGGATGTTCGGCGCTGAAATCGAAAACTACTGGGGAACGAAGAATTTCGTCATCTATTACTTCATCTGCGGTATTGGCGCGGCGCTCATCAACCTCGCCGCGACCGCCGGGCTTCCCTTTCCGACCATCGGCGCATCCGGGGCTATTTTCGGCGTGCTGCTCGCCTTCGGCATGATGTTCCCCGACCGGTACATCTACATTTACTTTCTCCTGCCGGTCAAAACGAAGTACTTCGTGGCCGGTTACGCCGTGATCGAGTTCATCTCGGGCTTTGGCAACCGGAGCATGGGCAGTGGCAGCAATGAAGCGCACTTCGCGCATCTCGGCGGCATGGCGGTCGGCTTCATCTACATCATGATCAAGCGCAACGAGTGGTCGATCAAACAAAAGCTCAGGAACTTCTCTATCCCCAAAAAGCCAAAAGGACCAGTACTCTGGCAGGGCGGCAAGGATAACGATGCTTCAGAAGCCGAGATCGACCGGATTCTCGACAAGATTTCGAGCCGGGGGTACGATTCCCTGACTGCGGAGGAAAAACGCAAGCTCCTCAATGCGGGCAAGCGCTGAGCCTCCGGCGGCGCGAACCTGCTCGATACGCACTACTCCGAAATGAATAACAAAAAAAGGGGCCGGATTTTCGAGCGCGCCCGGAAATCCGCCGAACAGACCCTGCGCGACCCTGAAAAGCTCAGGAATGTCATCGACACGGCCCTGCATATGGTCGGCAGCGCGAGCACGTCGTCGCCGTTTCACGAG
>JAAXWU010000164.1 GCA_013334855.1 Chlorobaculum sp.
CCAGAGGATTTCGTCGGTTCGAGAGTTACCGTACCCGCATTCTGTTTTACTGCGGCAAACTCAACATGGCTATCGAACGATGACGTAATCCAAGAAAACACGCTCCACGAAATTCCGCGAAGAACCGTCAGACAAATGGAATTGCACAAGGTTCAGTTCTTATGGACTTTATTGCGGAGCTTGTTCTTGGGTTCGTTGATAAATTAATCAATGAAGAGTTGGGAAAAATTAATCAAAAAAATGCTCGTTTACTCCGATATAGGGATGACTATAGAATCTTTGCAAATAGTGACGAAGATGCAGAAAGGGTTCTAAAAGTGGTTAGCGATAAGTTGCACATTGTTGGTATGAAGCTCGGCGTATCAAAAACTTTTTCTTGTAGAAACGTGGTGGAGGGTTCAATAAAACCGGATAAATTGGCAAGTCTTGATTTGCAAGACCTCGGAGAATCAAGCGCAACTACGATTCAAAAGCAATTATTAAGATTACACTCTTTTGGTCAACGGTTCCCAAATAGTGGGGCCTTGCGGCGTTTGGTCAGTGATTTTTACGATTGTATATCACAGCAGACTAAACCTCCTTATGATCTTGATGTTCAGGTGGCGATTGCAACTGATATCGCGTTTGTTTCTCCTTCAACTTTTCCTGCTGTGGCCAGTATTTTAAGTCATCTGATCTCGCTTGCTCCAAGTGAAGAGAAAATTCGTTTGTGGACAAGCGTAAGAGAAAAAATGAGGCGAGTTCCGTACAATGGTTATCTGGAAGTTTGGTTACAGCGTGTTACCAAGCCAAGGGCAGTTGGTTTTACATTGGATAGTAATGAGCCTATTTGTCAAATTGTGAATGGAGCAGCACCTCAACTCTGGGAATCTTCTTGGATTACAGATGAATCTCTCAAGAAAGTCTTGGATGTTAGCAAAATTTTGATTGCTGATGCTGAAGATGTGCCGGAAAAGGTTCAGCCAGAAGAAATCAAACTGTTTAAGGAAAATGCTTGGGCCTATTAGCAATCATATCACTCCAAAACTCAGGGCCTTCTCCCACTCTCTTTGGGATGTCCCCCCGCTATTGTTTAGCCTCACACCTTTTGCAACCGGCATGAGGCACAGGGCATTCCGCCCGGAATGCCCTGTGCCTCTGCATCCATCACCCGCATTCATAAACATCACCAGCGCTGAATTATTTCGTAGTAATTCGAGCTTGAGCTGGCTCTCGGCTGACGGATCGCCGGAGATCGTTTTCGTCGGGCGGTCGAATGTGGGGAAGTCTTCGCTTTTGAATTTGCTTTGCGGTCGCAAGGGGCAGGTCAACGGAACTTGCGACAGTAGTACAGGTTGTCGCTCATAAACTCCATCGTCTTGTGCTCATTCCGGCTTTACGAGGCCATCTTCCGACGTTTTTTCCTCTTAAGCATCAGGGTTTTCTCGCATTAGATTTATGGTCGAGCAGATGCCCTTTGCGTCGTAACTGGTTGTGCAATCGACGTTAACCCTAGCGTTTGGGCTTATCGCGCCCGGTTGTTTGGCTTGACAGTGTTATCCGCCGCGAGCATTGCGGTGCGAATTGTTACCGGGCTTACACGATTGTCTGTAAAGCAGAGCAGTGGGTTTTTACTCATCACAATGGAGAGCCGATATGGATACGCAAGCAAAGATGACGATCTGCCTTTGGTACAAAGGCGATGCCGAGGACGCGGCGCGATTTTATGCACAAACTTTTCCAGATTCATCAGTTGGCGCGGTGTTTCGCGCGCCGGGAGATTATCCGTCCGGCAAAACCGGGGATGTGTTGACGGTCGAGTTTACGTTGATGGGAATTCCCTGCATCGGACTCAATGGCGGCCCCGAGTTCACGCACAATGAATCGTTCTCGTTTCAGGTCGCGACCGCTGACCAGGCGGAAACCGACCGTTACTGGAACGCGATTGTCGGCAATGGCGGCCAGGAGAGCGTGTGCGGGTGGTGCAAGGACAAATGGGGAATCTCCTGGCAGATTACGCCGGTCGCGCTGACCAGAGCAGTATCCGATCCCGACGCCGCCGCTGCCAAGCGTGCGTTCGATGCGATGATGGAGATGAAAAAAATCGACATCACTGCAATCGAGGCTGCGTATCGCGGATGAACTTCAGGAGCGCTTCGAAGACCGGCGGCTGCCGACAGGGTGACGATTATTTGCGCGTGAAATGGGTATATTCGGGAAATGCAAACAGGGAGGTAAATGGAAAGGAAGTATGAGGTTGGCGGCGATTATTTCATAGAACAAATTCTGGCCGCAGTTTTTGTGGGATTTCGTACGGTCAACAATCCCTCATCGGTGACGGTGCATCCTGAACTCATGGTGAAGATCAGGGAGCGTTTCAGGAACAAAGTGGTCGGGCCGAAACGTGTGGGCGACACTGAGGTGTTTTGCGGACTGAAGGTGATTGAAGACGCGACGAAAGAGAAAGATTATCTGTCAGTCAGTTAAGTGCTTTTATGCAATGGAGATCGGGATCATTTAACAGTTTGGGTAAAGGGACTATGGGGCAATCCCAAGTCCAAATCTTTGGGTTTTTCCTTCAGGGTTTTATAGCTTTGCCATCCTCTGCGCCGCGATGATCGCGGCGTGATTTTTTTATAAGGATTCCCCCATGAACATCGTTAGTGCTGAATTTTTTTGTAGTTATTCAAGTCTCAACGGGCTTCCGTCGGATGGATCGCCGGAGATTGTGTTTGTCGGGCGGTCGAATGTGGGGAAGTCTTCGCTGCTCAATTCGCTTTGCGCTCGCAAGGGGCTGGCCAAGACCAGTTCGACGCCGGGCAAGACCCGGCTCATCAACTATTTCCATATCAATCAAGCGCTCTACTTCGTCGATTTGCCGGGGTATGGGTATGCCAAGGTGGGGCAGGGTGAGCGGGAGAGCTGGGGGAAGCTGCTGACGGGCTACATCCAGAAGCGCCAGGAGATCGCGCTTGTCGTGGCGCTGATCGATTCGCGGCATCCGGGGATGGCTTCCGACCTTGAGATGATGGAGTTTCTCGACTATTGCGGGCGGCCGTTCGGCATCGCGCTGACCAAGTGGGACAAGCTGACGCAGGCTGAAAAATCGAAGGCGCGGCGGACGGTGGAAAGTTGCGCTCCGAAAGCCAAATTTATTGTAAATTATTCATCTTTTTCTGGCGAGGGCAGGGAGAAGCTCCTGACTCAGCTCGACATTTTTTCTCAGTAAAATCAAGGCGACGTGGAAGAAAGAACATTCAGCAGGCCTGCGGCGTCTGCAACCGTGCTCGTGGGCACGCAGTTCGGCGACGAGGGCAAGGGCAAGCTGGTCGATTACCTTTCCGATAAATACGACATCGTGGTGCGCTACCAGGGCGGCGCGAATGCCGGTCACACCATCTGCTTCGACGGCAAAACCGTCGTGCTTCACCTCATCCCCTCCGGCATCTTCAACAAGGACTGCATCTGTGTCATCGGCAACGGCGTCGTGATCGATCCGAACGCCCTGCTTGACGAGATCAAGAAGGTCGAGGAGCTTGGCTACGACGTCAAGGGGCGCTTGTTCATCAGCCACAACGCGCATCTCATCATGCCGTACCACAAGCGGCTCGACTCCCTGAGCGAGTCCTGCCTCTCCGGCGATAACAAGATCGGCACCACCGGTCGCGGCATTGGGCCGAGCTACGAGGACAAGTTCGCCCGCAAAGGCATCCGGGTGGTCGATCTGCTCAATCGCGATGTGCTGAAGGAGAAGCTGCGAGAGAACCTCGCCGCCAAGAACAAGCTGATCAGCAAGGTGTACGAGCAGGAGGAGATCGACGTCGAGGCGATCATCCGCGAGTACGAGGAGTTCGACAAGGTGATCGATCCCTATGTGACCAACACCCAGCTCTACCTGAATCGCCAGATCAAGGCGGGCAAGACCGTGCTGCTCGAAGGGGCGCAGGGGTGCCTGCTCGATGTCGATCACGGAACCTATCCCTTCGTGACCTCCTCCAACCCGACCTCCGGCGGCGCCTGTACCGGTTCCGGCGTGGCGCCGAACCATGTCGGCAAGATCATCGGCGTCTGCAAGGC
>JAAXWU010000165.1 GCA_013334855.1 Chlorobaculum sp.
CGGGAATCGGCACTATCTGAAGATTGAAGAGCCTCAATCCGTGATCATCGATGAACAGAAAATCAGTGACGCCGCACGTTAGGATGGTCCGCATGGCGTCATAACCACTATCGCGGAGATGACGGCATGCGAAGTATTTGAGCATTATCGGGGGTTGTGGCAGGTTGAAGAGACCTTCCGGTTGACCAAACTCGATCTGAAAGTACGTCCAATCTACAACTCGCCACCGAGGCGAATCGAGGCGCATGTGGCCGTCTGCTTCGCGGCGCTGATCTGTATATGTCACTTGAGCTACCGGGTCAAGCTGCAATACGAGGCGCTCTGGCCGGAAATCATCCGCAACGAGCTGGTGCAAGTACAGCAAAGCATCCTGATTCATAAGAAGGATTGTCGCCGCTATGCAATTCCGTCAAAACCCACGCTGCACGCCCGGAAAATCTATCAGGTGATGGGCGAAAAACTCAGTCCGATCCCATTTTTGATCCAGTGAAGCTACGTCACATCACATAATTGTAGTGCCCATTTTCAAAAGCACACCCGCGTTGTTGTTGCGTTTGCAGGAGTTTATGTATGAAGTCGGGAGATGGGTCGCCACGTCCCGAAAGGTCGGGACTCGCGATGACGAATCTTCGTTGTTCGAAGGGCGAACTGAAACAATCGCCCGTCACTTTTGTCCTGACATACCACAAGCTCCATCATGACTGGTGACTTCGAGACTTTGGCGAGGCAAAACACTGCCGTAGACCTTACATTAACGTTCAGCGGGACTTTTCGTCAAAATGATTCAGGGCATCTGTACATGCAGTTCGAGAGAGTCAGTCAAACCGGTAGATGGGTATGAATTCGAGGCAGAATCTCATCATCATCAAGGGCAGGGAGCTTACCGATCAGATCACGCATATCGAGCGGGCAGGCGGGCGTATCGCCGTGACCTATACCGGCGGCAAAACCTATCACTATGGCAGCGATAATGTTGAATGGCTTTCGAATCCTGAGCGCATACCAACCGGGCAGTGCCGGGTGTTCGTTCAGGGTGATCTGCTCTCCGACGTTGACGAAGTACTCCATTTCGGAAAGTGGGTGAAAATATTCCGCAAGAGTGGAGCGCCGCGGTGTTGCCTCTTTTCGGAGCTTTCCGTAGAGCCGGTGACGCCGTCCAATGGCCGCAGCAGGAACGTGCTTGCCTATTTCCGGGAACTCGCCGAGGGCTCGGCTCTCAGGACGGATGACGACCAATCGCTGATTGCGATGAAATACCAGCATCTGAAAAGCGGTTCGAGTCGCACGATTCTTTCCGGCTTTCTGGAGGCCCGCCTTCCCGCCTCCAAGAGGAGTTTGCCGCCGGAGCTTGTCTTTCCGTTTGGTTGCAACATGAGCCAGAAGATGGCGGTGCAGCGGGCGATACAGCATCCCGTCTCCATCATTCAGGGGCCGCCGGGCACCGGCAAGACCCAGACCATCCTGAACCTGATCGCCAACCTGCTGCTTCAGAACAAACGGGTCGCCGTGGTCTCCAACAACAACTCGGCGACAGCCAATGTGCTCGAAAAGCTTCAGAAGCATGAACTGGATTTCGTAGCGGCCTTTCTCGGAAGCAACGAGAACAAAGAGGCCTTCATCGAGGCGCAGAGCGATGAGATGATTGAGTTGCCGACGCTCCGTCCGGATCGGGAAACTTCCGTGCAGAAGGAGATTCTGCTTCTGAACAACCAGCTCGATGAAGCGTTTGTCAGGCAGAACGAGTTGGCGGTCATCATGCAGCAGCTCGCTGCGCTTCGGCTTGAAATGGCTCACTTCGAACAGTTTTATGAGGAAACGAGGAGCCGCAATCTGAAGGTGACGGATAGGGCGTTTCAACCGAAATCCTCCGCGAAAAAGCTGCTGAAAGCCTGGCACATCTGTGAAGAGGAGGCCAGGCGCGGGCCAAAGGCAAGCGGGCCATTGCCATCGGCTTCCGACGGCGTTTCAGGTAACAGAAGCATTCTGGAGAAAATTCGCCTTCTCTTCCGGCTTGGCCTGGCGGGACGCGCCTTGTTCGGTCTCAGCGTCGAGGAGCGCATTCCGCTGTTGCAGAAGGCATACTACCAACGTGCGATTGCCGATATGGAGGCGCGGCGGAAAACGCTCGAAGCGTCGCTCGCGGGATTCCGTTTCGAGGAGCGTCTGGAACGGCTGACGGAGCTTTCTGTACAGCTTCTCAAGCACCGTCTTGCCGCCCGCTACAACAATCGGGCGCGGAAGCGATTCTCGCTCGATGATCTCTGGCGGGCACCCAAAGCGTTTCTCGATGAATATCCCGTCATTCTCAGCACGACCTTTTCGGTCATCACTTCGCTCAAGTCCGGTTACCTGTTCGATTGCGTCATCGTGGACGAAGCGAGTCAGGTCGATCTGCTCAGTGGTGTGCTGGCGATGGGCGTCGCCCGGAAGCTCGTCGTCGTGGGTGATCCGATGCAGTTGCCCAACGTGCTGACCGCGCAGGATATAGAGCGAGCCAGCGAGGTCGCGTTGCAATACGAAGTGCCGGAACATTGCCGCTTCGAGCGCCACAGCCTGCTCTCCGCCGTGCGGGCTGCGTTCCCCGGAGTGCCGGAGACACTGCTGCGGGAGCATTACCGGTGCCATCCGAAAATCATTCAATTCTGCAACCAGAAGTTCTATAGGGGCGAACTCCTGGTCATGACGTGCGACCGGGGCGAGCCGGAGGTGCTCAAAGCGACGGTGACTGTCGAGGGGCGACATGCGCGCGGCGCCTTCAATCAGCGCCAGATTGATGAAATCACACAACAGGTACTGCCTGAGCTGAGATCGGTCAAGCCAGACGACATCGGAATCGTTTCGCCATTCAGGAAACAGGCCGACCGGATGCAGTCCGCTGTCGGCTCGGAGGAGATCGAGGTCGATACGGTGCATAAATTTCAGGGCAGGGAAAAGCGGGTCATCGTCATATCGACCGTCGCGAACGACGCCAACGAGTTCGTCGATAACCCGAATCTGCTGAACGTGGCTGTATCCCGTGCCCAGGAGCGGCTCTGGCTGGTCGTGTCAAAGGAGATGGCGGAGGGGAGCGGCAATGTCGCCGATCTTGTCCGTTACATCCGGTACAACAATGGCGAGGTTCTGCCCGGCAAGGTTCGTTCGGTATTCGACCTTCTCTATCGCGACTACGCCGCCGTGCGCCGGGAGGCGCTGAAAAAGGGAAAACGGGTTTCGCGCTACGATTCCGAGAACCTTGTGCATGGCGTCATAGAGGCGGTGCTTCAGGAGAAGCAGGGGTTGGGTGTCGTGTCCCAGCTTCCGCTCTCGATGCTGGTGCGCAACACCGATGGGCTGACCGCCGAAGAGGCCGCCTATGCAACCCATCCCTGGACTCACGCCGATTTTGTGATTTACCGCAACATCGATAAAAGTCCGGTGCTTGCCGTCGAGGTCGATGGATATGCGTTCCATCGCGAAGGCTCGCGACAGGCTGAGCGTGACCTCATCAAAGACACCGTGCTGGCCAAATGCGGCCTGCCGATCCTGCGCCTCTCAACCGTCGGCAGCGACGAGCGGAACCGGATCAAGAGGAAGCTGGATGAGGTGATGGCGTGAAACACCTTCTGTCTCTATATCTGAATACGACGCATAAATTAAAAGGTCAACTAATACCAATGTTTGGGAATTTGCGATCAATAGAAATAAATAAATAAAATGACTGAAATAAAGCTTTTTAAGAAGTTGCTGGTGTTCAGCGGGCTTTTTAATATCGTTCTTGCAGCTCCTTTGATTATTCCAGGATTTTTCAAATCCTACATAAAAGGTATCTGTTCTCTGAATGATGCAATGGGGTTTGGGGGTGTCAGACCTGTTCTGCCGGAAGACGGATTATCTCAATTGTTGATCAATACTGCGGGCATCGATCTGGTTCTGATTGGTTCAATCCTTCGGTTCTTCGCGGAATTTCGTGGAGAGTGTTTTCTTGGATTACGTCATCGTTCGATAGCCATGTTGAGTTTGCCGCAGTAAAACAGAATGCGGGTACGGTAACTCTCGAACCGACGAAATCCTCTG
>JAAXWU010000051.1 GCA_013334855.1 Chlorobaculum sp.
AGGATCATGACGTATCCGAACTCGAAGCCGCCGCCGCCCTGGCCAAGCTGTTGCAGGGCGACGAGCCGTTCCTGCTCTCCGCGAAGCCCGAGCGCGAGCGTTCGGCGAACCGCGAAGAGCGCGAACCACGGCGCGACTCCTTCCGCGACCGCAACGACAACCGCCAGGAGCGCGAGCCGCGCAGGCAGAGCAAAGGCGGTCTGTACTCGGACGAGAAGCGCGAGACCTACCGTATCGAAGTCGGCAAGGCGCACGACGTCAAGCCGGGTAACATCGCCGGGGCGATCATCAACGAGATCGGCCTCGATCCCGAAGCGGTTGGCAAGATCGTCATCAACGACCAGTACAGCACGGTCGAGCTGCCAGCCGGAATGCCGAACGATGTGTTCCAGGAGCTGAAAAAGGTCCGTGTGTGCGGACGCCAGCTCAGGGTCTCGAAGATGGATGAGCATCAGGGCGGTTACGGAGATCGGCCCGACAGGGGATTCGGTGGTGATCGCGGCGGCAATCGTGGTGGCAGTCGCGGCTTCGGAAGCGACCGTAGCAGTGATCGCGGCAGCGACCGTGGGGGCGACCGCGGTTTCGGTGGTGATCGCGGTTTCGGCGGCGACCGGAAGAAAAGCTTCGGCAAACCCTCCGGCGGCAAGCACAAAAAAGATGAAGGTTCGTTCTTCACCGGCTTCAGCGCCTCGAAGAAAAAGCGCATGAAGGACTGATCGAAGCGGTTCCGCAAGAAATCCGAAAGCCTGACGCGATGATCTCTGTCGCGTCAGGCTTTTTTGGTTTTCAGTCCGAAGGGCATAGATTGGCTTTATAAAGAGTTGTTCGAGGTTGGATTGAAATTTCGTGATACGTCAGCTATCTATTTTCGTTAGCGCATGTTGGTCATTGCGAGCCACCCGTATCCGGTCGGCGACTGCACACGGACCTTGAACACTGCGCTCCATCGCGATGACTGGATAATGTGAGGCTTGTTTTTGTCTGTCATTCTGAGGAGGCTTGCCGACGAAGAATCCAGTTCTTTCGAGTAGCACCGAGGCATTTCGACTGGATTCTTCTCCCGACAAGTCGGGATCAGAATGACAGAAAACCTAAAAGTAAAGCAAATTATCAGTAATAACACGCATATTTATTTGAAGGAGCGAAGCGACGTGGCAATCCACGTCATGGCAGTGTTTTTCAAATCAATGCCCGCAATTATATCGAAAGACACTGAGTTATAAGCTGACATCAGCATAGAATGATGCTTTCTTTTTCTCCGGTTTGAACACCGGGGCAAATTGTTTGATTCTTTTTTGCCGAAACCAATACAATCAACAAGGAGAGGCGAAATATGGAAATCGAATTCTACGGGGCGACGCGGCGGGTGACGGGGTCCTGCCATGTGCTGAGGGCGAATGGGTTTACGGTGCTTTTGGATTGCGGGCTTGTGCAGGGTAGCCGGGATGACGAGGCGCTGAACCGCGAGCCGTTTCCGTTCGATCCGGCAACAATCGACGCCGTGGTGCTCAGTCACGGCCACATCGACCACTCGGGCCGCCTGCCGCATCTGGTGAACCTCGGCTTCCGGGGGAAGATTCACACCCATCACGCCACCATCGAGTTGTGCCGTATCCTCCTCAAAGATTCAGCGATGCTCGCCGGGCATGACGCTCTCTACCGGCAGCGGCACGGCGAGCCGGATGCCGAGCCGCTCTACACGGTCGAGGAGGCGATGCGTTGCGTCCGGCAGATGAAGGGGCTGAAGTACGGCGAGCGGCTGGAGTTTCTGCCCGGCATCGCCGTTACGCTTTGCGACGCGGGGCATATTCTCGGTTCGGCCTTCGTCAAGCTCGAAATTACGGAGGGCGATCTCACCCGCACGCTGGTCTTCAGCGGCGACCTCGGGCAGTACGACTCCCCTATTCTGAACGATCCCGAAGCTATCGGCAAGGCTGACGTGGTGCTCGTGGAGAGCACCTACGGCGACCGGCTGCACAAGGATTTCGACAGCACCGTGGCCGAAATCGGCGAGATCATCGAAACCTCGTGCCGCGACTGCGGCAACATCCTCTTTCCGGCCTTCTCCATCGGTCGAAGCCAGGAGCTGCTCTATCTCTTCGGCGAGCATTTCGAGGAGTGGGAGCTGGACAAGTGGCAGGTGTTCCTCGACAGCCCGATGGCCATCGAGGCGAGCCGTATCTACTGGCATCACGAGGAGTTATGGGACGAGGAGGCGAGGCTTTTCCGGCACGGACTCCGCCGGATGACCCCGTTCAGCAATCTGCACCTGACTGGTCGGGTGGAGGAGTCCATCAAAATCAACGACATGAAAGAGGGGGCGATCATCATCGCAGGCAGCGGCATGTGCAACGGCGGACGCATCATTCACCACCTCAAGCACAACATCGAGCGGCCCGAGTGCCACATCATCATCAGCGGCTTCCAGGCGGAGGGCACGCTGGGGCGCGAGCTGGTCGAGGGACGCAAGGAGGTGTGGATGCACAAACGGAAGTACCGCGTGCGGGCGAAGCTGCACACCATCGGCGGCCTGTCGGCGCACGGCGACCGCGCCGACCTGTTGCGCTGGCTGAAGAGCCGCGAGGGTTCGCCGCAAGTGATGATCGTGCATGGCGAAGCGGAGGCGAAGGAGTCGTTCAAGTGGTTCCTGCACAATGAAATATCTATCGATCCGCTCATCCCGCAACCCGGCGACCGGCTCGATCTCGCAACCAACGAACTGCGCCCGGCGGGCAAGGTATCTGAATAACTATTTGAATACACATGACCATCACCACCATCAGGGAACTCGTTCCCGTTCTGCAAACCGCCATCGGCCCGATGATTCTGATTTCAGGGCTCGGCCTGCTCCTGCTCACCATGACCAACCGGCTTTCGCGAGTCATCGACCGCTCGCGTGAGCTGTTCGACGAGAGCGAAAAGCTTTTCGGCGTTGACCGCGCCCAGATCGACCGCGAGATCGACGTGCTCTGGCGTCGCGCCCGCTACGTGCGGAGCGCGATTCTGCTCGCGGCGGCAAGCTGCCTCGGCGCGGCGACGCTCATCATCCTGATCTTTCTGACCACCCTGTTGCAGATCGAGGTGCCACTGCTGGTCTCGACAGTGTTCATCATCAGTATGCTCTGCCTGATCGTATCGCTCGTCTTTTTCCTGTTCGACATCAATCTCACGTTATCAGCGCTGCGCATCGAGCTGGAGGGGCGGAAGAAAGTGCAACATTGAAAGTTCGCCCCCGATGCGTTGCGCTATGCTTCGTTCGCTTTGTTTAACTCATGGAAAGATTTGCACATACGGGACGCATCCAGGCTGGACATATAATGAAAAAAGCCGGAAGAGCCGGCTTTTTTCTTTGGTAGATCAGTTGCAGGTTACACAACTCTCGTCATTGAGCAGCAGTACTTCAGGTGAGGCGATCCTGTGATGACCGTTGTCACAGGCTAACAATGTATCGAGAAGCGTCTTGTCGCAGCAGTGGCCGTTGCCCGCTTTTGGCTCGGGTTTGTCCGCCGAAGGCTTCACGCCGAATGCGGCCTTCACGGCTTCGAATACGAGCTGAATGGCGTCACCGATAGCTCCGGCGACATCGCGAATCAGTTGCGACGGTTCCAGAGCAAATTCGCCCTGTTCGCGCCATGCCTGGAATGCAATTGTATCGGTGAACTTGACCGCCGACTCCCACCCCATTTTGCCCATGTATGCCGGAAGCTGGAGCGGATTTTCCAGGGTCATTTGTTTGGCCGCCTCGACCTCGGAGAGTATCCTGATCGTGCCGGGTTTTTCTATGAGGGTCTGGCAGGCCATGCGTGTACCCTCCTTGATCAGGGTGTCGGAAAGCATCGCCTTTTCGGCGTCACTTATCGGTGAAAGCAGGTCATGGCCTTCGAGCACCCTGACGTAACAGGTCTGGCAAATGGCGTTCCCGCCACAGAAGTATCCTATATGGCTATGACCAGCGCGAGCTACATCGAGCAATCTATCCCCAACCTGGGCTGAACACTCTCTGTTATTAATTGTAATGTTCATGACTGTATGATTTTATGTTTATGAAGCTGATTGCCTCATACAGCCAATAACCGCGCCAGTTCAGGAAATAGTTTCAACAATTGTTAAAGAGGACAAGAATGGATAATGGATAATTGACAATGGATAATGCAGGAGGTGATACCGGGTATTCTTCTTGGGAGAAAAAGGCAAAATGGACTTCAGGAACTGAAAAAACAACAGGATCCGCGGGGCTGCATGTCCCTCCCCGCGAGTCGTAACTCAATTATCCATTATCCATTATCAACTATCAATTGCCTCTCCGCGATGCCTTTCAGCAGCGCTTCGTAGCGGTCGATCAGGGCGATGGGGGCGGCGTCGGCGCTGGCGGGGTGCTGGAAGAGGAGCTTCATCTTTTTTTCGTGCCTGAACTGCGGGTGGTAGTCGCTGATCGTGCCGTCCTGCAGAGCGGCGATGAGGTTCTGGAAGAAGGCGCTGTCGTAAAACTCCTTGTCATCGTTCGACGGGAGATAGATTGTGGCAGTCGAGGGCTGGAGATCGATTTTTTCAAGGCCGAGCGACGAGCCGAAGTGCTTCAGGCGGGCAATGGCAAGCAGATTGAGAAGCTCCTCCGGCATCGCGCCGAAGCGGTCTTCGAGTTCCTTTGCGATGTTGCGAAGCACGGCGTCGTCAGCAGCTTTCGAGATGCGGTTGTAGCACGAGAAGCGCTCCTGCGTGGCCGTGATGTAGAAGTCGGGAATGAGCGCGTCGAAGAAGAAGATCATGTCGCACGGCTTCTGCGGTTTGAGGGCGGCCTTCTCGCTGTCGCTGAAGATGTGGCTGAACTCGGTGAGTTTGAGTTCGGCCACGGTCTCCTCGATCATCTTCTGGTAGAGGTCGAAGCCGATCTCGTGGATGAAGCCCGACTGCTCCGCGCCGAGCAGGTTGCCCGCGCCGCGAATGTCGAGGTCGCGCAGGGCGACGTTGATGCCGGAGCCAAGCTCCGTGAAGCTCTCGATCACGGCGATGCGCTGGATCGCCTCACGCTTGAGTGTGTGCAAGGGCGGCGTGACGAGAAAGCAGTACGCCTTGCGCTCGCTCCGCCCGACGCGCCCCCGGAGCTGGTAGAGGTCCGACAGGCCGAACATGTCGGCGCGGTTGATAATGATCGTGTTGGCGTTGGAGATGTCGAGGCCCGAGCCGATGATCGAGGTCGCGATGAGCACGTCGAGTTCCTGCTGCATGAAATCCATCATGACGTTTTCGAGTTCGCGGGCTGGCATCTGCCCGTGCGCCGAGGCCATGCGGGCGTAGGGCACCAGCTCGCGCAGGGTGCGTTCGACCTCTTCGAGGTTCGCGATGCGATTGTTCAGGAAAAAGACCTGCCCTTCGCGCTGAATTTCGCGGCGGATGGCCGCCTGGATCGTCGCGGCATCGTACTCGGTAATGACCGTCTCGACCGGCTGGCGGTTCTTCGGCGGCGTCGAGACGATGGAGATGTCGCGTGCGCCGAGCATCGAGAACTGCATCGTGCGCGGAATCGGCGTGGCCGACATAGTCAGCGTGTCCACGCCGGGGAACTGCTGGCGGAGCTTCTCCTTGACATCGACGCCGAAGTGCTGCTCCTCGTCGATGACGAGCAGCCCCAGATCCTTGAAGATCACGTCGGACGAGACCATCCGGTGCGTGCCGATGACGATGTCCACCGCTCCGGCTGCGATGCGCTCGATCACCTCCTTCTGCTGCTTTTTCGGCACGAAGCGGCTCAAGACGGCGATGTTGACCGGGAAGTTGGCGAAGCGCCGGGCGAAGGATTCGCCGTGCTGGTGCGTCAGAATGGTCGTCGGCGTGAGGATCGCCACCTGCTTTTTCGACTCGACCGCCTTGAAGGCCGCCCGCATGGCGATTTCGGTCTTGCCGAATCCGGCGTCGCCGCAGATGAGCCGATCCATCGGCGAAGGGGACTGCATATCCTTCTTCACCTCCTGAATCGCCTTGAGCTGGTCGGGGGTCTCCTCGAACATGAAGGAGGCTTCGAACTCGCGCTGAAAGATCGAGTCGGGCGCGAAGGCGAAGCCGGGGGTCATCTTGCGCTCGGCGTAGATGCGGATCAGCTTGGCTGCGATGTCTCGCAGCTTCTTCTGCACCTTCTCCTTCTTGGCGGCCCACTTGGAGCTGCCGAGCTTGGAGAGATTTGGCAGAGAGCCTTCCGACGCGGTGTATTTCGAGAGCAGATTGATGTTCTGCACGTTGACGTAGAGCTGGTCGCCCCCCTCGTACTCGACCAGCACGCACTCCTGCTCCGAGTTGCCGACCTGGATCGTTTCGAGCGAACGGAATACGCCAATGCCGTAATCTTCATGCACGACGTAATCACCAACCTTGAGACGCTGAAGTTCCTTGAGCGAAATGCCCCGCACCTTGCGCTTGCGGTGCGCCTTGTGCGTGTGGAACTTGCCGAAAATGTCCGATTCGGCGTAGATCGACATTCCGCCGAACTCGAAGCCGGTGTGCAGCGTTACCGGCAGCCAATCGATGGCCTCCGCCTCTTTTGCGTCCTTGCCTCCGTCGTGCTCTTCGGCGAGGAACTCCGCCAGCTCCTCGATCTCCCGCCGCGAACTGCACGCGAAAAGAGCTTTCAGCCCTTTGGTCGCCTTCTCCTCCACCCGGCTGGCGAGAAGCCGGAAATTGCCCTGAAGCTTCTCCTGCGCCCCCGAGCCGAAGTCGATCCCCTTCTTTTCGATCCGGTGAATCACCACATGCCGAAACAACGGCAGCGCCGCTTCGAGCTGTTCGCGGTGCGCGGAGCCATGCATCGCCGTGGCGTCATCGACGATAATGATCGTATTTTCCGGCAGATAGTCGAGAATGCCCGCCGGTTTTGACTCCGCCGCGCCGTCGCTGGTGAAGCAGCCGAACAGATCGACCGACTCGATGGCGGAGGTCGAGAGCTGGTTTTCAATGTCGAAATGCCGGAGCGAGCTGACCGTGTCGCCGAAAAACTCGATGCGCACCGGCTCGCGGCTGCCGAAGCAGAAGACATCGATGATCGAGCCACGCACCGAAAACTCCCCCTCGTTCTCGACGAAATCCCGCTTTTCAAAGCCGTTGCGCTTGAGGAACTGCATCAGCGCGTCATACCCGGCGTCACTACCGGCGGCAAGCGAAAAGAGCCGTTCGTTCGATGATTCGGCGTTGCATACCTCGACGCCGAGGTCTTCGAATCCCGCCAGCACGACGAGCGTTTCGCGCCGCGAGAGCATCCCGAGCGCCGGAGAAAGCTCGTCGGCGGTGTTGCAGAAGGGCTTGCCGCCAAGCAGCAGCGGCAGGTCGTTGTCGTACACCTCCTCCTCGTCCGCGCCGCAAAAGAGCACCACCGGCGCGTTGAACTCCCGGAACAGCGCTGTCGCGATAAACGGCGCGAGCGATCCCCGAACGCCGCAAACGCTCACGGCACGATGCTCTCCGCCCGCCGCAGAGGAGAGCGCCTCGCAGAGGGAGCGATACGGAGCCGATGCAGTCAGGCTGTCGAAAATGAGTTCGGCTGGCCGCTTGACGATGCTTGCAAGCTGAGGCGTGGGATTGGCGGAAAATTTCATGAAAGGGAGTCGATACGGATTTCGGACAAACAGAAACGCCTCCAGGGGCAATCCGTGGAGCCTGCACCCCAGCCCCCATCCGTCCGGCGGAGTGACTGGCTGTTACTGTTGAGGTTTATACAACAGTTAGCAATATACTAAAGCCCCTTAATTCAGAAAGAAATAGTGATGATGAAGAGTATCGAGCACCCGCGAGGGTGGTGCGTGACGCGCCAGCCTTGGGATATCCACAATACTTCGTTAGCTTTACTCATTATTTAAGCCGTCGAGGCTGAAACTTTCTGTATATGCCAAGGAGATAACAAGCCATGCAACTCCTTAAGAAGAGCGCATTTGTCAGGGACTTCAGAAAGCGGTTCTCGCTACGAATGCATATGAGCGTCATCTTGATGGCGACGGCGAGTTCCGGCGTTCTTGCTTCCAAGCTGCTGCTTTCCGCAGGCATTGAAAATCTGGCGATCAGATATCCCTTGTCGGTCGTGCTTGCCTACCTCGTGTTTTTCCTGTGCATCAAACTCTGGCTTGTGTACGTGACCCCGCAAAAAAAGGCCGGTGGTGCGCAATCCAGTGAATTGCTTGATTTTATTGACATTCCGGTTTCTGATGGCGGCGGTGCTCCAAGTTTCCAGCCCGGCGGCGGCCGGTTTGGCGGCGGCGGCGCATCCGACTCTTTTGAGATTCCTGTTGTCGGTATCAACGACAATGGCGGCGTGGTCGGCGAAGCGGCTTCACATGTCGCCGAAGGTGCCGGAAGCGCCATTGGCAAAGCCGCAGACGCCGTTGGCGACGATGACGGCGTCCCGGTCATGGTGGCGTTAGCTCTGCTCGCGGCGCTTGTCGCGGTGATTCTCGGCTCCGCCATATTCCTCATTTACAACGCTCCGGTGATCCTTTCGGAGACTGCTTTTCAGGGAGTTCTGGCCGCTTCGCTCGTGAAAAGCACAAAGAAAATCTCCAGCGAAGAGTGGGTTGGCAGCATCTTCTCGGCGACCTGGAAGCCGTTTCTGGTGACCTGCATCATGGCCCTCGTTGCCGGATGCCTGTTGCACTACTACTTCCCGGGTGCCACGAAGATCATGGAGATATTGAAGAAAGGGCTGACGATGCAAGGCTTTGGTATAACCGATAACCTTCGTTAGATTTACACTTGGTTTTCAGTGGCGTGTGATTTTGAACTTGTCTGATACGGTTTGACTTATTCTGCTTTTTCTTGTTTATGCAGGTCAGTTTAAATATTGTAAGACGAACATAAAGTCAATGAATTACATGAAAATTCAAGATGCAATCAATTTATCAGTTGAGAATATTAAGAAAGAAGGAACTACAGATGTCGAAGTTTTTCTTCGGCCTTTTGAATTAGGGATGATTAAGGGTGATGTCGAGGTTCTCGTAAAAAAAAGGATTAAAGAGTCTTTTAAGGAGAACAACCTGAAATCGTTAAGAGTCTCACCGATTTCGCATGTACTTGTACCAAAGAAAGAGTTGTTCGATTTTAGGAAATGTGCCCACATACAACCATTAGATGAAATGAAATACCTTGCTCTTGTTCTTCAGCTTGCTGATAAGATTGAAAAGGCGAGGGTAAACAAAAGCAAGAAAAAGGTGTTTTCGTACAGATTTTCACCGCAAAAGGGGTACTTGTTCGATCCAAGATACAATTACACATCATTTCGTGAACACGTCTCTAAAAGCTCGAAGCAAAAAAACATTGATGTTGTTGTTTCGTGCGATATTTCAAACTTTTATGATCGTTTAAATCTTCATAGATTAGAATGTGTGCTTGCGTCTATAGATGAATGCGATAAAAAAGTTGTTCAGCAAATTAACGAATTGCTGTTATTTTGGTCAAACAGAGATTCTTATGGACTGCCTGTTGGTTCAAATGCGAGTCGAATTCTCGCTGAAGCATCACTGATTGAAGTTGATAACTATCTGTTATCACAAAAAATAAATTTTTGTCGCTTTGTTGATGATTATAGAATTTTTACAAAAGATGCTGCAACGGCTCATCATTGGCTTTCTTTGTTGGTTGATAGACTGAGTAAAGAAGGACTATTTATCAACACTAGTAAGACAGAAATAAAAGATGTTTCAAGCTATGTAGAAGAAGAGCTTGAGATGCCTGAAATTGTTCCAGATGAAGCGCCAGCTTTGGACGAAGCTACATTAAATACCAAATTTAATGTTCCAAAAATAATTCGTGGATACTCAGGACTTATTCCTACAAAATTTCGTAAATTAACTGATGGAGAAAAATTAAAGCTTAATGAGCTAGATGCATCTTCTCTTTTGCAAAACATTCAAGAATCCATTGTAATAGAGCCAAAAAGATTTGTGCAGTTGATTAAAGTTGGCATCGCTCAAGAAAATCCAGCAATACTTATTGAGTCTGTTAAGTTGCTAAATAAATTTCCTCAATTCATTCCTTATACGTTGGATGCGATCTCAAAAAAAAGAAGCCCTCTTTTCGGAAGAGCAAATTTATGAAATCTCACTCGTTCTAAATGAATGGTTGACTTTCGGTAAAGCATCAGAATTTATTCTTGTCTATATAGTTCGTTTTTTTGGTTCTGGGTTATTTAAAAACAAGGATTTTCTTTTTACCTACTTTAGGACGCTACGCAGAAATGAAGGTAGCTATATTGGTCGAGCAGTTTTAGAACAGCTCGAACCACTTGTCAGTAGAGGTGAAGTTGTGGAAATTCGAGATTACTATTCAAGAGCAGATATGTGGGAAAAAAGACAAATAGCAAAAATGGTAGACCTCCACATGACAGAGGGTGAGAAAAGACCATTTTTTAAAAATATCCTATCTCTCGAAGATGACGTTTTTTTGAATAACACAATGAATGCGTTTAGTAAAAGAGCTTAATAAACACATTCACAGAAGGCTAACGTATCGTTTTTGCCTTTTGTGAATGCAGCGCCAGGCTTTTCTGAAAAATCAACATCCTTACGAGACTTCCCACCCAACGATTTGTGAACACTTAGCATTCGCTTGATTTCCGTGTTGCCCCGCTCCTTGCCATGAGCGGCGCTGAGTCGGGCGTCATCGACGTCCAACGCCCTTGCTCTCCATCCTCCCCCCGCAACTTTCCCCCCGCGAACTTTGTGAAATTTGTGCAAATTACGGCTTGGCGGGGGTGCGGTGGCTGTATTGTCATCGCCGTCTGTCGTACATTCAACATTGTAAAATCAAAGGCGTCGCTGGCTGAGGGCTGGGTCGGGCGCAGTGGAAAGGGATTATGGAGCATATTCTCGAACTGAAGGATCTCAAAACCTGGTACCGTACCGACAACGGTATCGCCAAGGCTGTCGATGGCGTGAGCTTTTCGCTTGCGCCGAACCGTATCATCGGCATCGTCGGCGAGTCGGGGTGCGGCAAGTCGGTGACGGCGCTCTCAATCATGCGCCTTGTGCCGATGCCGCCGGGCTACTTCGCCGGGGGCGACATTCTCTGGAAAGGGCGCAGCATCGTCAAAGCCTCCGAGGCGGAGATGCGCAAGATTCGGGGCAACGAGATCGCCATGATTTTTCAGGAGCCGATGAGTTCGCTCAATCCGGTCTTCACCTGCGGTGATCAGATCATGGAGCAGATTCTCAACCACCGCAATGTCAACAAGGCCGAGGCGCGGCGGCAGGCGGTCGATCTGTTGAACATGGTCGGCATTCCGAATCCGTCGGAGCGCATCGATTCTTATCCCCACGAGATGTCCGGTGGAATGCGGCAGCGGGTGATGATCGCGATGGCTTTGTCCTGCGGCCCGGAGCTGCTCATCGCTGACGAGCCGACGACGGCGCTCGACGTGACGGTGCAGGCGCAGATTCTCGAACTGATCGGCAGGCTCCGCGCCGAGCGTGGCATGAGCGTGATGCTCATCACCCATGACTTCGGCGTCGTGGCCGAGCTGTGCGAGGAGGTGGCCGTCATGTACGCCTCGCGCATCGTCGAGAGCGGCTCGGTGCGGCATATTTTCGAGAACCCGCTCCATCCCTACACCAAGGGGCTGCTCAAGTCGATTCCGCGACTTGGCGCGAAGAAAGAGCGGCTGAACGTGATCGAGGGCAACGTGCCAAGCGCCACCCGTCTGCCGGATGGATGCCGTTTCGCCGGGCGCTGCACACTCGCCGACGACCACTGCCGCAAAGAGCAGCCGCCGCTCGTCGAGTACGAGGCGGGACATCAGGCGGCCTGCTGGAAAATTGAATGAACTGAAAATCGCTGAATACGTATGGCTGAACCCTCGATCCTGATCGTCGAAGATGACCGGAACCTTGCCGGTCTGTTGAAGTACAACCTCGGCAAGGCGGGTTACGCCTGCTTTCACGCCGCCACCGGCGAGGAGGCGCTCGACGAGCTGCAACGCCACGCCGTCAGCCTCGTGCTGCTCGACATCATGCTGCCCGGCATCGACGGCTTCGAGGTGTGCCGCCGCATACGGCAGGACGTGCAGTACAGCGATTTGCCTATCGTGATGCTGACCGCCAAGGGCGAGGAGATCGACAAGGTGTTCGGCTTCGAGCTTGGCATCGACGACTACGTGGTCAAACCCTTCAGCCCGCGTGAGCTGAACCTGCGCATTCGCGCCATCCTCAAGCGCGACCGGCGCAACCGCAGCAATGTGCAGGAGGTGCTGCGCTCGGGTGGCATCGAGGTCGATATCGGACGCCACGCCGTCTCGCTCGACGGGCGTCCGCTGGTGCTGACCCTCATGGAGTTCAAGCTGCTGGCGCTGCTCCTGAAGCGCAAGGGGCAGGCGCAGACCCGCGAGGTGCTCCTGAGCGACGTGTGGGACGTGGACAAGAGCATCAACACCCGTACCATCGATACGCATGTCACGCGGCTCCGTGAGAAGCTCGGCGACGCCGGGCGCTGCATCAAGACCGTGCGCGGCCTCGGCTACAAGTTCGACGAAAACGGAGAGGAGTCCGGTGAAGGCTAAGCTCTCCTTCAGGCTCGGTCTGGTTTTCGGTCTGATCCTCTTCTTTTCGCTCGCCTTCAGCTATGTCTATCAGGGGCGTCAGCTCCGCAAAGTGCTGTTTCAGGATGTTCGAACCGACCTGTTGCACGAACTTCGCCTCGCAGCCGGAATGCTGGAGAGCCGCCCCGCCGACTGGAGCGATCCGAACTTGCCCGACGAGTGGGCCGACCGGGTTGGCCAGACGCTCGACGCGAGGGTAACGCTGATCGACCTCGATGGGCGGGTCATCGGTGACTCCTTCGTGCCCGCCACCAGACTTGCCAGCCTTGAAAACCACCGCAACCGCGAGGAGGTCAAAGGGGCGCTCTCCGGCGGGGTCGGCGAAGCGACGCGCTTCAGCGTCTCCGTGCGCGAAAACATGCTCTACATGGCGATGCCGGTCGGCCACCCCTTGCCCTGGGCGGTGCTCCGGCTGGCCAAACCGCTGCACGACATCGCACGGCTCGAAGCGCAGATCGACCGGGGCATCGAGGGGGGTCTCTTCTGGGCGCTTCTGCTCGCCCTCACGGCGGGTGCGCTGTCGGCAACGTTCCTCTCACGCCCGCTCGTACGGATCGCCAGCGCCGCCGACCGCTTCCTGCACGGCGAGACGGAGGTGAAAATTCCCGTCAAGCACGAGGATGAGATTGGGCGCTTGGCGCGGGCGTTCAACTATCTCTCCGAAGAGATCGTGCGGCTGACCCGCAAGGAGGAGTGGCTGCGCGAGGTGCTCTCAAGCATTCGCGAGGCGATCATCGTCACCAACGCTTCGGGCGAGATCGTGCTCGCCAACCCCGCCGCCTCGAAGCTTTTCATGATCGAGGCCGCCCGGAAGCGAGCGATTCCGGTCACCCACATCGATGATGCGGCGATGCGGGAGCTGTTCGAGCGGGTGCGCAGACGTCAGAGCGGCATCTTCAACGAAGAGCTTTCGGCCATCACCTCGAAAGGGCGACGCACGCTCAAAGTGACCGCCGTGCCGGTCATGAAGGGCGAACAGTTCGACGGCACGGTGCTGGTCATCAACGACGTTACCCGCCTGCGCAATCTGGAGCGCACCCGCCGCGACTTCGTCTCCAGCGTCTCGCACGAGCTGCGCACGCCGCTGGCGAGCATCAAAGGGTACACCGAAACCCTGCTCGAAGGGGCGATGAGCGATCCCGAGCACGCCACCGCCTTCCTGAACATCATCCTCCAGGAGAGCGAGCAGCTCACGGCGCTGGTCAACGACGTGCTCGATCTGTCGCGCATCGAATCGGGCAAGATACTCTACACCTTCGAGCCAGTCGTGGTGAAGCCGCAGCTCGAAAAATTGATGACGCTCTTTGAGCCTGCCGCGTTGCGCAAAGGGGTAAGCATCGAACTGACCGCGCCCGATGGCCTGCCGCCGGTGCTGGCCGACCGGAGCTACTTCGACATCGTCATGCGCAACCTGATCGACAACGCCGTCAAATATGTCGATGCAAATCGCGGGCGGATCAGGGTCACTGCCTACGCCGTCGGCGATGGCGTCAGCATCGAGGTGTCAGACAACGGCATCGGCATTCCGCAGGGCGATCTCGACCGGATTTTCGAGCGCTTCTACCGCGTGGACAAGGCCCGCTCACGCGAGCTTGGCGGCACGGGGCTCGGTCTCTCAATTGTCAAACACATCGTGCTGGCGCACAAAGGCAAGGTGGAGGTGCGCTCCCGAATCAATCGCGGCACGACCTTCACGGTCACGCTTCCGGTCGCGCCGTCGCCGGATCAGTCGAGAGGCTGAGGCAGCGGCTCAGGGCCAGCGGCTCGCCTCGATGATCTGGCGATGCAGCGGAATGCGCACCAGCGGCAGATTGTCGGGGCGGTAGAATCCCGCCTCGAACACCTCGTGGTTGATGGCGATGCGCTCATGCGCCGCGATCACGCGATAGGCCACCACCATCAGCGAGCCGTACACATCCGAATCGCGATGCCACACCCCGATCAGCCGGTCAATCGAGCCTTCAAGCGAGGTCTCCTCGTACAGCTCGCGCAGGCAACCATCCTCGGGCCGCTCGCCAGCTTCGATAAATCCGCCGGGCAAAGCCCATTCGTTGAAGGCCGGTTCATGCGCCCGCCGGATCACCAGCAGCTCGTTGTTTTTGTTGACCGTGAATGCGATGGTCACAGGCAGGGGATTGACGTAGTGCACCCATCCGCACTTCGGACAGTTCATGCGGTCGCGGCCATCGATGAAGGCTTCGTTCAGAGGGGTTGCGCAATGCGGGCAAAAGGCAAAGGGCTTCATACCGGAAAATAGGTATCGTTTTCGTTTCCATCCGCAAACTGCGGAGCGATTCACACAGTATAACAGTTCGAAAGGCTTCTCCGCTCCGGTAGAATGAAAAATTCGGGTGACTTTTTGCGTGGCGAAGTTCACTCGAAAGCACTACGCGCCAAGAAAGCGCAACTATTCGCCCTATAGCAATCTGACAACCGGTCCGCCACATACGGCGCAAGTGCCGGTCAAATTCAAATCGTTACTCTCGATTCTGGCTGATTCGATATTGATATAAACC
The DNA here is from genome assembly GCA_013334855.1 of Chlorobaculum sp. Taxonomy (GTDB): domain Bacteria; phylum Bacteroidota; class Chlorobiia; order Chlorobiales; family Chlorobiaceae; genus Chlorobaculum. The sequence continues at coordinate 15,079 of JAAXWU010000051.1, forward strand.
CCTTTCCGGCACGATACACACCAGACATGGTAAAGAATCTTGACCTGAATTAATGGATCGATCTCGTCCCAACGCTTGAGCGCTTCAGGAGTGAATCGAGAGCGGTCGGGAATTTGCTTTATCATGTTGTTTCATCGAATAGGTTACGTAATTGCTATAGCTGATACTTTTTGCTTGATGGCCGCCAAGCGACCGATATTCGCTTAAAAAACTCTCGCTGCACAACAACGTATCTCTCATACCACATATTGAATTCATCCGGATCACCCGTCTGAATCTCAGCTGGATACGGCTCCCCCCAAACAGTATCCTTGAGTGGGCCACGACCAATCCTGACAATCGGGCTCTTGCTAAAAAGCTCCCTTGTCTGACCATCTCGTGCCTCTCGTTCGAACCTTACCTCAAGTCTTGCGCGCTCGATCTTCCCATGGTTTGCGTCTATTTCAGCAAGACAATAAGTCTTGTGATCAATCTTGTCACCAACAATTGCTGGAAGATTCTCCTCGTTCACAGGGAACATATTGGGAAGTCCCCAAGCGTACTGGTACTGAATAGTATCGTTAACCTTTACCTTGAGCGGTTGCCGATTGGCATCTAAAAATCGGACAGAGAACGTGCAAGAACTATCTGTGCGACTCTCTTCGTTTATATCAAGATAAGTTTGAAGACGCTTACCGCGATGTGTATCAAGAATGCCATGAAAGAATGCCTCATTCTTTCGCTGATGAACAGGAACTCGTAACATTTGTGAAAGTTGCGGAATCTCTCCAAAATGAGTCCAGATTCTATGAAAAATCTTACCTTGTTGCTCTTTCATGAACCTATCATCATCCTTAATAACGATATCAACAATGTTTTGTATAGTACCGAACCCATTTCGATAAACTAAATAGATTTTGTTAAGCGCGACCTGCGTATATGTGTCAAAATCAATTACGCTTTGACCACTAGGACCAGACTTTATTCTCTTCTCTAGATATTCCAGATAATGTACGAACTTTTGCTTATCTCGTTCCAGGTAATCTCTATCGAATTCTGGAAATTCCATGCCTCCGGCAGAGATCATACCCAAAGTTGATGGTTCAATTCCTTTCTCTCTAAATCCAGCTACTACGTGAAGATCGTGATGCCTAAATAGACCAAGTGCATAGGCGCATTCACAGAGCAACCAAGGGGAGGTCAAGTATGAATCCGAACCATTTTCAATTTTATGGCGTCGAGTGAATAGAGATATAATTGCTTTTGATTCGTTTACCGCATCGGCTACTTTTTCATCTATTGCTCTCGCCTCAGCAACCTTTCCGGATATTACTTGCCAGCGCTTTTTCAACAATTTCTCAAAAAAAGTGACCACCTCTGCGTCTGACACTGTTGACCATGATGGAGCTTCTTTTTGCATTGAGTGAGCAAAGAATACTGTATCCTTAGAATTAGTCATTTGAGAAAAAGGTTGACTGAGCAGAAATTGCTCGTTTTGTGTCAAACGACAGTTTGGAATCCCATTTTTAATCCTGAATATCCTTTTACTAATGGTAAGCTTTTATTACGAATTTTTCTGCATACGAATAGAAAAAAATACCCAACAAACCCAAAAAAGCGCCGGAACCTCAACGGCCCCGGCGCTTTTCAAGACGAAAAATCTCGCCGCTTCAGCGGATCGATTCGAGGAACCTTTCGGCTTCGACGGCGGCCATGCAGCCGGTGCCGACGGCGGTGACGGCCTGGCGGTAGGTGAAGTCCTGGACGTCGCCGCAGGCGTAGACGCCTTTGACGCTCGTTTCCGTGGAGTGCCCTTTGGTGAGGATGTAGCCGTAGTCGTCCATGTCGAGCTGGCCTTTGAAGATTTTGGCGTTCGGTTCGTGGCCGATGGCCATGAAGACGCCGTCGCAGGCGTGTTCGGTCAGCTCGCCGGTCTTGACGTTTTTCAGGCGGATGCCCGTCACCTTCATCTCGTCGCCGAGAATCTCGTCCACGGTCTGATTGAGCATGGTGGTGATCTTCTCGTTCTTGCTGGCCCGCAGGCTCATGATCTTCGAGG
>JAAXWU010000166.1 GCA_013334855.1 Chlorobaculum sp.
CGCGCCGGGCGAAGAGCGCCACCCCCGACGCCCAGAAAATCTCCTGCGAATGATCATACTGACCGCGATCCTCCTCCCGTCTGCCGAAGCTCCTGCCGAGGCAGTAGGGATAACCGAGACGGTCGATCAGCCCGCCCGCCGCTCCAGCGTAATCGAACACCCGCCTGCCTTGCCGACGCTCCGGCAGCGAGAGAATCTTCGGCTGCAACGCGCCAACCGCCGGATCGCTTTCGGCGGCAGCGACGAGATGACCGAGCCACTCAGGCTCGACGACGGTATCGTCATTCAGGAAAACAACATACGGCGAAGTCGCGAGCTTGAGGGCCGCATTGCAGCCTCCGGCATATCCGGCATTGGCGGGCAGACGAAGCACGGAGACGCCGGGATAGCATGATTCGAGACCGGCAAGATCGGAATCCTCGCCGCCGTTATCGACGACGAGGACGGTGAAGTCGGTGAAGGTGCTTTGGCGGAGGGCGTCGAGGCAGGCTTCGAGCATCGGGCGGTGCCTGAGATGCGGTATGATAACCGTCACCGCCGGAGCGGCTTTGCCCGATGTTTGCATGGTCGGAAGAATCGACAGGGGGTGTCGGATTTACAATATTTGCTGCCGTCATTGCGAGGAGCGAAGCGACGTGGCAATCCAGCTCATTGCATAGTCGCATGGATTGCTTCTCCCGACAAGTCGGGATCGCAATGACAGTGCGTGAAAGTAGAGATCATGGTAACATTGTTCTGTCATTCACTTCTGTAGGGGCGGGTTTCATGCCCACCCTTCAATGACGATCCTCCGCCACCAACATCACCGCAACGATTTCCAGAAATCGGCGGCCATTTGCGCGGTCTGTTCCGGCGAGGTCGCCGTGGCTATGTGTTGCAGCAGCGCCGAACCGACCACCGCACCGTCGGACAGCTCCCACATCTTGCGTACGCGCTCGCGATCCTTGATGCCGAAACCGACGACAAACTTCTTCCTGGCGTGTTGCCGTACACGGCGCAGGTACTCGGCGATCTTCTCATCCATATCGGCGCTGTCGAGCTTGCCCGTGCCGGTGGTGGCGTTGACCGCGAGGCAGTAGGAGAAGTCGGTGGACATGCTGTCGATCAGCTCGATCCTTTCCGGCGGCGTCACCGGCGAGATGAGATAGATCACCGAAAGGCCGAAATTCCGGGCGCGTTCGAGGAAATCCTCCGACTCCTCGGGCGGCAGATCGGGAATCAACAGGCCGTCCACGCCCGCCTTCACCGCGTCGTCCATAAAGCAGTCGCCGCCGTACGCGATCAGCGGATTGCTGTAGCCCATGAGCAGGATCGGCGTGGTGATCTTCTTGCACCCCTCGCCGTTGCGCGCTTTTCTGACCAGCTCGAAGATGCTGCCGACATGCACGCCGTGGCTGATCGCCTTGTGCGCCGCGTCCTGGATCACCGGCCCGTCGCCGATGGGATCGGAGTAGGGCATCCCGAGTTCGATGAGGTCGGCCCCGCTCTCCTGCAACGCTTCAAGCACGGGCAGGGTCGCTCCCGGCACGGGAAATTCAGGCATATAGTAGGCGATGAGCAGCTTTTTATCCTGCTTCACCAGCCGGGTAATTCGGTTTTCAGCCATGGGATAATGTCAATGCATGTAAGAGTATACGAGGTTCGGTATGACGAAAATATCGAGGATCATCGAGAACATGGTGATCATGTGCACCAGCACGCTGCCCCAGATATTTTTCGATTTGAGCGCAATATAACCGCCAAGAATGCCAATCGGAAAAGCCATCATCGCCATAAGTCCGCGCTCCTGCATCCCGACGGGCGCGACGGCGTAGTGGTTGAGCACATAGAACATGGCGGTCACGAAAACGCTCAGGTGCGGATTGATCCCCTTCTCGACCATCGAAGAGAGCATGAGTCCGCGCCACAGAAACTCCTCGGCCAGCACCAGCACCGGGAAGAGGTAGAGGAAGTTCATGTTCACGAGGATGCTCTGCATGTCCATCATCGGCGGTTTGCCGCTCTTGTACCACATCACGGTGTTGAAGACATCCATGCAGAAGAGGATTCCGCCCGCGATGCCGCCCCACTTGAGCGACTTGCCGCGATCCCCGCCCGCGATATACATCTCCGCCCACTCGCCCTTGCTCGTGCCGCGCCAGATGACGACGCCGATACCGCCGATCACGTAGAGCGCCAGCGCGGGCCATTCGAGCAACGGCGTGAAGTGGCCGACCAGGCCCGTGATCCAGATCAGGGCCGTCAGGCCGAAAGCGAGCTTGAGGCGCTCATTGAGCGACGAGGAGCCGGAAGCAATCGCGTTTACATTTTCCATGATTGTTCGGGAATTTCTTGATTTTGATAATTACTGCAAATAGTTGGGCCGCACTTCGTAGTCGACCGGATCGTAGATTCCGGCGGATGCGAAGGCCCGCAAGCGCCGGGCGCAACTGTCGCAAACGCCGCACGCCTTGCCCTCGCTCTTGTAGCACGACCAGCTAAAGTGAAACGGCGCATCGAGTTCCAGCCCGCGCCGGACGATCTGGGCCTTGTTCATGGCGATGAGTGGCGTCACGATTTCTATGCGAGTTTCGGGGCGCGTACCGAGGTCGATCACCTGGTTGAAGGCATCGTAAAACACCTTGCGGCAATCGGGATAGCCAGAAGAGTCCTCCTCGACCGCGCCGATGTAGATGCGGCTCGCGCCGATCACCTCCGACCAGCTCACGGCCATCGAGAGGAAATTGGCGTTGCGGAAGGGCACGTAACTGGTGGGAATATCGGTTCCTGCGAGGTCAGCCGGGCCAACCGGGATGGCTGCGTCGGTCAGCGACGAGCCACCGATAGCGCCGAGGAACAGCGCATCCACTTCGAGGCGATGCTGAATGCCATAATGGTCGCAAATCTGCCTGAAACACTCAAGCTCCTTCTGCCACGTCCGCTGCCCGTAGTTGACATGCATGGCCGCCAGCTCGAATCCCTCATGACGGGCCAGCGCGGTAGCCACCAGGCTATCCATACCGCCGCTAACGAGTAAAACTGCCTTCATTTGTCTCAAAATCTCCAATCGTCAATAATCGCGTAAGTTTGTCTTTTATTGTACGCAATCTGCGAGAGAAATAAAAAGGGGAAGGCACGCCAATAAATCCCCGGACTGAAAGCTTTCGGGACTCCTGAATAGAGGCTCTGAAACACGGAGGAAGATTGACTCTCTCCCTCTTCAGTTGCCCCGGCTTTCAAGCCGGGGGACAAAATGGATCAAAAACTTTCGGGCTTCAGCCCAATTTCTTCATTCAGAGAATACTTAAATTTTTCTCTTTTGCACTCCAAGCTGAACCCTGCAACAGCTCAAACAATTGCCCGTTCAGGAAATAAGCGTTATTTTCCCGTAATCAAATTCATGAACGGATATGGACGCGATAACGGCACTTCTCGCATCGAGCTGGCACTGGCTTACCGCAAGCTGGGCATGGCTGTTGTCGGAAAAAGGAAAAGACATCACCTGCGTCCTGTCAAACCTCGCCACGATCATCCTGTTTGTTGCGCCCGTCGCCGCGTGGCGTTTCTTTCGTACGCGAAAGCTCAAGCAACAACCGACGCCAATCGATCCGAAAGCCAACGCGTATATTTTGAAGCGCAACCGGCAACGGATGCTTGAAAAGGTGCGGTACATGTGGGTCGAAGGCGTGCTAGAAAAATCGCTTTACCGGGTGGCGCGTCTCGAACTCGGTTACAAAGAGTCGCCGGAGATGGTGGAGCATTCATGGAACCTCGTCGTCGAGCAACCGGGTCGCCAATCCGAGCCGATACGCGCCGGAACCCCGATGATCGAGCTGTTCGACCGGTTCGACAAAACCCTGCTCATCCTCGGTGCTCCGGGCGCGGGTAAAACAACGCTGCTTCTCGAACTTGCGAGAGATTTGATCAAAAGAGCTGAGAAAGAACTCGAACACCCGATTCCAGTCATCTTCAACCTCTCATCATGGGCATTGCAACGTCCGCCGATTGCCGACTGGCTGGTCGATGAACTCCGCAAGCGATACGATGTACCGGAAAAAATCGC
>JAAXWU010000167.1 GCA_013334855.1 Chlorobaculum sp.
GTCAATCGACGGCGCGGGCCGAGGCGGTCATGCGGCTTTCGTAGCTGGCGCGATACAGTTGCAGCCCCTGGAAGATTTCGTAGGCGATGCTGGTCTGCTCCTTGCGGTCGCGCAGCATCGACTCCTCGGCGGGGTTGGAAAGATAGCCGGTCTCGACGAGGATGCTTGGCATCGAAGGCGTCCAGAGCACCATGAAGCCCGCCTGCCGAACGCCGAGGCCATTGTTGCTGCTACTCCGGCTCAGTCCCCGCAGCACATCCTGCGCCATCTCGGTCGATTGCGTGGCGAAAGCGCTCTGCGCCATGCTGCTCATGATGAGGTACTCGTCCGAGAAGCCTTTGTAGCTCTCCGCGGCATTCTCCTCCTCGGTGATCACCGAGTTTTCGAACATAGCCACCTTGAGCGAGGCGTCGGTTTTGTGGGGGCCGAGAATGTACACCTCCGGCCCGCGCACCCGGCTGTTTCCGGCGGTGGAGTTGCAGTGGATGCTGACGAAAAGCTTGCCGCCGTAGCGGTTGGCGACCTGGCCGCGCTCCTTCAAGGGGATGAAGGTGTCGTCCTTGCGGGTATAGATCACCCGGACGTCGGGCCACTTCTGCCGGATGAACATGCCGAGATCCTGCGCGACGTTCAGCACCACATCCTTTTCGCGAGTCCCCCGCGTGCCGATTGCGCCGGGATCCTTGCCGCCATGTCCGGCGTCGATGACCACCGCGTCGAGCTTCCACTTGTTCACGTCACGGCTCAGTCGCTCCTGGATGCGGCGCTCCTTTTCCGACAGGTGGATCGCCTCGACATCGACGTCATTCATGATGGAGATGACATAATCGTTTTTCAGTGGATCGTATCTGAAGGACGACGACTTGATCCTGTAGGCCGGGGCATTGAGCGCGATGGTGAACTGCATGGCTCCGCCGTCGAGCAGCGTCGGGGTGATCGACCTGACGACGCCTCCTGCATAACTTTTCGTCAGACGGGCCGGATCTCCGGTGGCATTCTCGATGGTCAGATAGAGGTTGCCGCTGCCGTCGGGCCTGAGAAACGATACGCGCCTCATGCCGCCGGTGGCTGCAAACCGCATGACGATGCCGTTTGCGCGGGTCTCGACCTGAATGTCGTCGATCACGGTCTTGCCGCTGAGCGGCTGCGCGGAGGTGCTGTCGCCCGCCGATGGAGCGGAGGATTGAGGGGACTTCAGCGACGCGGCATCGCTGTCGAGCTTGCCGACCGCTTGCAGCGATGCATCCGGAAAGCGACTGCCGAGCGAGGCGTCGATGCGGCTCTCCGGCGTGACGTATCGCACCGGACGGCCCAGCCAGAGCGTGAACATCCGGCACGCCTGCTCGACCGGCATAGAGAGCCGGTTTTGCAGAATCACGGGAGCCGAGCCAAGCTGGATGAGCCGTTTCGGCGTATCGCCCGCGGCGGAGCCGATCACCGCGAAATCGCTGCCCGCATCGAGAATGCAGCTCGTCACCGTCTCGCCGAACGCCTCGTCGATCTGCATTCGACGACCATCGAAAACGCTGCCAAGCCGCAAAGCGCGGGCCAGGGAGGCGAGATCGACCAGAAAGCCCCTGGCCGTCGGTGCCCCCTGCACCTTGATCGTATAGCCCTGCGCGGGGCCACTCACGACCCGCAGGAATATCGCATTCGGTCCGGCGCTCTCGGCCATAGCGGCGGAAGAAAAAAGCATGAGCAGCAGCAGGAGGCCCAGCGGGCGGAAAAACTGTCTGGAAAAAGAGTCTTTCATGATTCGCAATTGAATGTCGTCACTATGCATTGGGTCAGCCTTGAACGGCAGCATTACAGTCTGGGCCGGTCTCTCCGGGAATATCCATTGCCGCCGCATCTTGTCGATTGGGGTAATAATAAGCAATAAATTACTCAACGTCCAGCGCTACATGAACCCTGTTACGATATTTCACAATTGCTCACTTGTAACGGCAGCGATTCGGATGGAATTTGTTTTTTGGCGGGCAACGCCTATCTTTTCAAACATTATTTGCACGGGTATCTTTTTTCCACTTGCGGAAACAGGCCGCCCGCAATCCCAAAGCAACCGGGATCAAAACCCAATGGCTTCAAAAAGCTTCACCCCTTCGGCCAAAAACAGGACGCTCATCGTCGTCGAGTCGCCCTCCAAGGCGAAAACGATCAACAAGTACCTGGGCGACAACTACACGGTCTACGCTTCGGTCGGCCATATCAAGGATCTGCCCAAGAAGGAGATCGGCATCGATTTCGACAACCACTACGAACCGCGCTACGAGGTGATCGCGGGCAAGGAAAAGGTGGTGCGGCAGCTCAAGAAGCTTGCCGGGGAGGCCGACCGGGTGCTGATCGCCACTGACCCTGACCGCGAGGGCGAAGCGATTGCGTGGCACATCTCCAACGAGATCGATTTCGCCCGCAAGCCGGTCTTCCGCGTGCTTTTCAACGAGATCACCAAGAACGCCATCATCGAGGCCATCGGCCATCCGCAGCAGATCGATCATCGCCTCGTGCGCTCGCAGCAGACCCGGCAGGGACTCGATAAAATCGTCGGCTACAAGATCAGCCCCTTCCTTTGGAACGTCGTCTATCGCGGCCTCTCCGCCGGAAGGGTGCAGTCCGTGGCGCTCAGGCTGATCTGCGAGCGCGAAACGGAGATCGAAGCCTTCACGGCGCAGGAGTACTGGACGATCTACGCCGATTTCATCACCGACACCGGCGAGACCTTCCGCACCAAGCTGGTCAAGGTGAAGGGCGAAAAGCCGGATATCACCTCCGGCGAGCAGGCCGAAGCGATTGCAACGGCCATTCAGGGACGGCTCTTCGCCATCGGCGAGATCGCGCCGAAGGTGATCCAGCGCAAGCAGCCGCTGCCCTTCACCACCTCGCTCTTGCAGCAGGCGGCCTCGAACCAGCTCGGCTTCGGCTCGCAGAAGACCATGCGCACCGCGCAGCAGCTCTACGAAGGCATCGAACTCGGCTCGGAAGGCGCGACCGGCCTCATCACCTACATGCGAACCGACTCGACCCGCATCAGCGGCGAGGCGGTCGCCCAGGCGCATGACTATATCACCCGGCAGTTCGGCCCGGAGTACAAGGGCTTCGGCGGACAGGGCAAGGCGGGCAAAAACAGCCAGGACGCGCACGAAGCTATCCGCCCCACATCGGTGGAGCGCACGCCCGAATCGCTCCGCCGCCATCTGACCCCCGACCAGTTCCGCCTCTACGAGCTGATCTGGAAGCGCTTCGTCGCCTCGATGATGGCTCCGGCCAAGATCGAGCAGACGAGGGTGGACGTGGAGGATCAGAAAAAGGAGTTCGTTTTCCGCGCCACCGGCAACAAGGTGCTCTTCCCCGGCTTCTTCCGGGTGTATGACGACCAGCAGGAGCTTGACTACGAAGCGCAGAAGTCCACCCGCGACGAGGTCGAGAAGGAGCAGATCGTCAAGCTGCCCGAGCGGCTCACGGTTGACGAGAAGCTGAAGATGTCCGAACTCGACCGCAAGCAGAGCTTCACCCGTCCGCCCGCCCGCTTCACCGAGGCGAGCCTCGTCAAGGATCTCGACAACTACGGCATCGGCCGTCCATCGACCTACGCCTCGATCTTCTCGACCCTTCAGGAGCGCCGCTACGTGGAGCTTCAGAAGAAAAAAATCATTCCGACCGAACTTGGCCGCGACGTATCGGCAATCCTCGTGGCGAACTTCCCCGACCTCTTCAACGTCCGCTTCACGGCGGAGATGGAGGACGAACTCGACAAGGTCGCCTCTGGGGACGACGAGTACGAAAAGGTGCTCGACGCCTTCTACCGCCCGCTCGAATCGGTGTTGAGCCACCGCAAAAGCGACCCGCTCATTCCGCAGAATCGCGACGCGGTCATCTGCGAAAAGTGCGGCAAAGGGCACATGGTGGTCAAGTGGACGGCCAGCGGCAAATTCCTCGGCTGCTCGGACTATCCCAAATGCAAGAACATCAAGGCGATCACCACCAACAAGGTCAAACCGAAGGAGACCGGTGTGCGCTGCCCCTCCTGCGGCGAAGGGCA
>JAAXWU010000168.1 GCA_013334855.1 Chlorobaculum sp.
TCAAACTTCAGCGTATAGCGCGAATACTTTGCCGCCCACGGGACTTTCATCGTCTTGACCCCGTGCTCTTTGCACTCACATCGGGGGATACGGGCGATCAAATGCGTCTCGTATTGCATGGTATCCAGGTGACGCCACCGTTGTTCTGGTGCCTGATCATAGATCCTCCCGGCATTGCCGCATTCAGGGCATTCGACTTTGGGGCCGATATACTCAAGATGGATTGCTATTCGGGTGCCGGACATCGACAACCGGACATCTGATACCTTCCATGTTTCTGGTAATCCTAATAACTGCTGGTAGTGGGTAATGAGGCTTTGCATACGTTGGTGATCGGTGTTGGCGTTCATGAATATATTACGCCAAGTTAACCTTTTTTGCTACCCTCCCATTAAATTCTGCGAAGAGCCTGGAAAGAAGGTGAGCAAAAGGTAACTTAGCGTAATTCTGAACCTTATCGAACCTCTTCGCTGAAATCGCCCATGCAGAGCCTGATACACCACTATCACCCACTTTTAGGTCTCACGTCAAACTGGACAGTCGAAAACTGAAATACTCCCAAAAAAGGACAGTTGGTTAAATTGGAACAACCTAAACCCAGCAGTCACCATGAAACAGACACGCCGCAAATTCACGCCTGAATGACATGCCCCTGTTTGCAAGACCACTGGCTCTTGGAAACTTTTCGCGTCTTGAATCCGAAATTCTTCCGGTGTCAGACCTCCTAAACCGCTGTGCGGGCGGATCGCATGATAATCATCCCGCCATTGCCCGATGACCTCTCGGGCGTGCTCCAGACTCATGAACCAGATCGTCGAGGGTCTGCTGCCGAACAAGGTCACCGGCATCTCGCTGAAGGTGACCGACCCGATAGATAACGCGCCGCTGGCTCGCGATCTCGAACGGATCACCGGCTACCGCTGCCTGACCTGGCAGGAGGAGAACGCCAGCGTGCTGGTGCTCTTCAAGCGGATCGGCTCCATCGTGCTCTCGCTCGTGGGGTTCGTCGGCGTGGTGTCGGGATTCGGCGTGGCCAACATCCTCGTGACGACGGTCTTCGAGAAGAGCCGCGACATCGCCATCATGAAATCTTTCGGCTTCTCATCGGCGCAGATGGTCGGGCTGTTCATCTTCGAAGGCTTTCTGGTCGGGCTTGGCGGCGCAATAGCGGGCGGCATTTTGGCGACTGGCACTATCGGCCTGATCGCCAGCCTGCACATCGAAAGCTCGCAGGGGCCGCTGACCAAAAGCGGCTTCAGCATGTCATGGAACCCCTGGTACTTTTTCTTCGTCATCGTCGTGACGGTGCTCATCAGCACGATAGCCGCCGCGATTCCCTCGATAAGAGCCGCAAGACTGGAGCCGGTCAAGGTGCTGCGCGAGAGCAATGTGTAAGGCGAGGGGTTGGCGTGGGTGTTGGGGTGGCTTCGGGAGTTGAACGTTGTGGGACGAGTGGGGCCGATGGGACTTTTGGGAGGAAGAGGAGAGGGGATCGGTTTTGCTTCTTTGCCTCTGCTGTCCCATTAGTCCCAATAGTCTCAACAGTCCCAGCTGTCCTATTCTTCACGCAGCCCCCTCAATTCTGCTTCTTTCCGGGTGCTGCAACAGGTACAGCTTGTAATACAGTCCGCGCTGGGCAAGCAGCTCCTGGTGGGTGCCCGTTTCACGGATGGTGCCTTTGTGCAGTACCACGATCTTGTCGGCGTGCTGGATGGTCGAGAGGCGGTGGGCGATGATGATCGAGGTGCGATGCTTCATCAGCCGGTCGGTCGCCTCTTCGATGAGCGACTCGGTCTCCGTATCGACCGAGCTGGTGGCCTCGTCGAGCACGAGAATCTCCGGGTTGTAGAGCAGTGCCCGCACGAAGGCGAGGAGCTGCTTCTGGCCCGCCGAAAGGCCGGAGCCGTTCTCGCGGATACGGTAATCATAGCCGCCCGGTAACTTTTCGATGAAGCGGTCTGCCCCGACGACGCGGGCGGCCTCCCGGATTTGCGCATCGGAGATCGAGGGATCGCCGAAGGAGAGATTCTCGCGGATCGAACCGGCGAAGAGCACCACATCCTGCATCACCACCCCGACGAGCTTTCGCAGCTCATTGCCGGCAATGTCGTTCAGCTCGATGCCGTCAATCGTTACCGATCCCTTCGCGTAGGGGTAGAATCGCGAAAGAATGTTGATCAGCGTGGTTTTGCCGCTGCCGGTCGCGCCGACGATGGCCACGGTTTCGCCCGCCCGGATGTCGAGCGAGATGTCGCGCAGCACCCAGTTGTCCTCTTCGTAAGCAAACCACACCTTGTCGAAACTGATGCGATCCGTGAACGCAGTGATCGTCCTGGCGCTCTCTGTCGGCTCGGGTTCGAGCGGCTCTTCGAGCAGACGAAAAATGCGGTCGGAGCTGGTAACGGCGTTCTGCATGATGTTGAAGCGGTCCGAGAGGTGCTGCAACGGGCGGAAAAAAAGCCAGATGAACTGCACGAACGACACCACCACGCCAACGGAGAGATCGGCGTGCATGATCCTCGTCGCGCTGAACCAGATCACCAGGCCCGCGGCTGCCGAACTCAGAAACTCGATCAGCGGGTAGTAGATCGAAAAGTAGAAGACCGTTCTGTTGTTGGCGTCGCGATGATCGGCATTGATTTCAGAGTGCTTCCGAAATTCGGCCTCTTCGCGGGAGAAGAGCTGCACGATCTTCATGCCGGTGATGTGCTCCTGAAAAAAGGAGTTCAGTCGGGCCAGATGCGTCCGTACATCGAGAAACGCCTGGCGCACCTTGTTCTTGAACCAGATGGTCGAGTAGATCATCACCGGCAGGATGCTCAGGACGACGAGCGTCAGTCGCCAGTCGGTCATGAGCATCATGGCCACGATGAACGCGAGTTGCAGAATGTCGCCGATGATGGTGATGAGGCCGCTGGAGAGCATCTCGTTGAGCGACTCGACGTCGTTGGTCGTGCGGGTGATGATCCTGCCGACCGGGTTCCGGTCGAAGTAGCGGATCGGCAGATGCTGCAAGTGGCGGAAGATGTCCATGCGCAGATTGTAGACCGCTTTCTGGCCGATGAGCTGCGTCAGCCAGGTGGCGGCGTATTGCTTGAGGCCGTCGAGCACGATCACGAGCAACATGATGAGGCTGATGACGGCCAGCCCTTTGTGGTCACCCTTGGCGATGTGGTCGTCGATGGCGATGCGGGTCAGCCAGGGGCGGAGCGGCGTCAGGATCGCTCCGCCCGCCGTCAGCGCCACGGCCCCGGCGACCAGCCCCTTGAAGGGCTTGATGTAGTCGAGGAGCCTGAGAATAATATAGCGGTCAACGGAACCCTTCTTGCGGCGGCCAAGGGTTTCATCCTGCTGCGTGCGGAATCCTGTCGCAGGTTTGGCTGCTGTGCTCATGCTTGACGTTCAGGTGCGGAGGCGGTTCTGATCTCTTCGATGAAGCTCGCGGCGAGAGCGTCGGCCTCCTGTTGCGTCGCGGCTTCGGTATAGATGCGGATGATCGGCTCGGTATTCGATGGCCGAAGGTGCGCCCAGCCCTCCGCGAAGTCGAGCTTGAGGCCGTCGAGCCGGTTGCACTCCGCCTCGGGATGGTTTGCCGCCACCGTGTCGAAAATCATGGCGAGCGCCTCTTTCGACAGCGCGGCCAGTTCGACCTTCTTTTTCGACATGAAGTATTCGGGGAAAGTTTTGCGGAACCCGGAGAGCGTGCCGCCCGTGGCAGCTTTCCACTCGGCGAAGGCCTGGAGGAAAAGCGCGATGCCCGCGAGCGCGTCGCGTCCGTAGTGCAGCTCCGGCAGGATGACGCCGCCGTTGCCTTCGCCGCCAATCGCCGCGCCCTTCTCCTTCATCACCTCGGTCACGTTGGCCTCGCCGACTTTGGCGCTGAAGCACTCGACCTCGTGCCTGCGGGCGATGTCGCAGAGAGCGCGGCTGCTGGAGAGATTGTTGACCACCGGGCCCT
>JAAXWU010000052.1 GCA_013334855.1 Chlorobaculum sp.
GCCGAAGGGGTTCAGGAGTTTCGCGACCTCACTGCCGGTCTGGTTGAAGGAGAAGCTGTTTCAGAAAAAGGTGATTACCGATGCGCTCAAGTTCCATTTCGGCAAGCAGATTGACTGGCAGGAGCGGTTGCTCTTCTCGGAACACCACCTCAGCCACGCCGCCAGCGCCTTCTTTCCCTCGCCCTTCGAGGAGGCCGCCGTTCTGACGATGGACGGAGTCGGTGAGTGGGCGACCACCTCGATGGCCATCGGCAAGGGCAACAAGCTCCAGATGCACAAGGAGATTCATTTCCCGCACTCCCTCGGTTTGCTCTACTCCGCTTTTACCTATTACACCGGCTTCAAGGTCAATTCCGGCGAGTACAAGGTGATGGGGCTTGCCCCCTATGGCGAGCCGAAATATGCGGATACGATCAGAAAATACCTGATCGACATCCGTGAAGATGGCTCGTTTCACCTCGATATGAGCTACTTCAACTACTGCACCGGCCTCACCATGACCAACGAGCGCTTCGACAGTCTCTTCGGCGGGCCGCCCCGCGCATCCGAAAGTACGCTTACCCAGCGTGAAATGGATCTGGCCGCCTCGATTCAGGAGGTGACCGAGGAGGTGGTGCTGAAACTGGCAAGCGGGCTGCGCAAATACACGGGTCAGAAGAACCTCTGCCTCGCGGGCGGCGTTGCCCTGAACTGCGTGGCCAACGGCAAGCTGCTGCGAAAAAAGCTCTTCGAGCGCATCTGGATCCAGCCTGCGGCGGGCGATGCGGGCGGCGCTCTTGGCGCGGCGCTCGGCGTTTGCCACATGATGCTCGATACGCCGAGAGAGGTCAGAGCCTCCGACAGCATGAAAGGCTCCTATCTCGGACCGGAGTTCGCGCAGTCCGACATCGAAAAGCGGTTGAGTCGCGCAGGAGCGAAGTTCACCACGGTACCGGAGGCGGAGATCATCGAAGCCACCGCGCGGGCGCTGGCGGAGGGCAAGGCAGTTGGCTGGCACCAGGGGCGCATGGAGTTCGGCCCGAGGGCGCTCGGCGCACGCTCGATTCTCGCCGATCCGCGCTCCCCTTCGGTTCAGAAGCAGTTGAACCTCAAGGTAAAATATCGCGAGTCCTTCCGCCCATTCGCCCCAAGCGTGCTTCGCGAGGAGGTCGCGGAGTGGTTCCAGCTCGACGATGACAGCCCCTACATGCTGCTTGTCGCCGACGTGGCCAAGTCGAAACAGCGCCATATGAGCGGCGCAGAGCAGAAGCTTTTCGGCATCGACAAGCTCAATGTGCCCCGCTCGGAGATTCCGGCGGTCACGCACGTCGACTATTCGGCCCGCGTGCAGACCGTTCACCGCGAGACCAATCCGAAGTACCACCGCCTGATCTCGCGTTTCGCGGAACTGAGCGGCTGCCCGGTGCTTGTCAACACCTCATTCAACGTCCGGGGCGAGCCAATCGTCTGCACGCCGGAAGATGCCTTTCACTGCCTGATGGGCACGGAGATCGAGCTGCTCGTGGTCGGCAACTGCCTGCTCAGAAAGGAGGAGCAGGATGCATCGCTAATAAAGGATTACAAAAACGCCTATGAGCTCGACTGAAAACAGGGGAGTCAGGCTTGTCGCCTATTTTTTCATTTTCCTCATCCTCTACGTCACTATCTCGCTGTCGCTCTTGACCTTCAGCATGATCGAGATTCAGCGCGGCGCAGCGCATTCGGACGCCGTGCTCAGAACCTATCAGCGCTATCTCTATCATAAAGGGTGGCGGGATGTCTATCAGAGCAAACGCGAGCGGATGGAGTTTGACGAGGAGCTTCTCTACAAACCGAAGTACGGACGCTTCGCTTTCAACAACCTCGAATACAAAACCTTTCTCACCTTCGGGCCGGAAGGGCGCATCAGCGGCAACGCGATCAGCAACAACCGCCCCGGCATCGCCGTGCTCGGAGATTCGCACGCGATGGGCTTCGGCGTCAATGATTCGGAAACCTTTGCCGCAAGGCTGGAAAAGAGGCTCGACCGGCGCGTCTACAACCTCGGCGTGTCGAGTTACGGCACCTACCGGGAGCTGCTGAGGCTGCAAAAATCGGGGCTGATCGACCGCATCGACACGGTCGTTATCCAGTACTGCGAAAACGATCTGGAGGAGAACGAGGCGAAGCTGGTTGACCGAAGCCCGGCGCATCCCGAGAAATTCGATGCGATGTTCGGTTCGAACGGAAAGCCGGATGTGATGGCGAACATGCTTCAGAAGCTGAATATCTGGCTCGAAGGAACCTTCACCCTGCCGGTTCAGTCGGTGGCGGCCATGTTCACGCCCTACGACAGATCATACGATTTCGAGAAGGATTACGTCACGATGAAAAAAGTGTTCGCGCTCTTTCCCTGGCTGGAAAACAAGCAGATTATCGTGATTTACTCGAACAGGTACGGCAGAAAGTTCCGGAACTTCGCCGATGTCACCAGCAGATCGAAAGAGAAGAATCTGAGATTTGTCGATTTGCGTCTTGGCGTACAAGACTATTTCGATGTCGATGACCATCCCAATGCGCGAGGTCATGAAAGAATCGCGGAGATTCTCACCGGAATCCTTCGCTGACGAGAACGTGCGGCTCGACGTACTCGCTCCGTTATCCCGGCAAAAAAGATCGAAAGAGAGGGCGCTTGACGATGTCGGGCAGGATGAAGCAGATCATCGACAGAAAGAGCGCCGGGGGCAATTGATGCCACTCCGGCGCGGCGAATCGGAACAGTTCGCGCATCACCGGGACGCCGATCACGATACCGAGAAAAAAGAGCGTGCCCCCTGTGACCCACCAGAGCGCCCTGTTCGGCCTCCTCATCGAGCGGAACATGCTCTCGTTCCATGAGCGGTTGGAAAAGATGAGACCGAGATTGCCAATCACGATGCCGGTAAAAGCGATCATCCGCGATTCTCCTTCGCCATAGCCGCTCTGGATCATCAGCGCATAGACGGCGAGCACGGCGAGAAAAATCGAGATGCCCTGAACCAGCGAGCGGACGAGCACCTTCGAGCCGAGCA
This sequence comes from Chlorobaculum sp., assembly GCA_013334855.1. Classification (GTDB taxonomy): domain Bacteria; phylum Bacteroidota; class Chlorobiia; order Chlorobiales; family Chlorobiaceae; genus Chlorobaculum. The sequence goes on from JAAXWU010000052.1 coordinate 3,030, forward strand.
GCGCTTCGTCGAGCCGTCGCGGAGGGCGCTTCATGATCGACGCCTCTTCGCGCTCCATCTCGAAAACGATGCTGCACGAGGGGTCGATAATCAGCTCCAGAAAGAGGATGTGCGCGGGCAACAGCGCCAGCGGCCAGTGCAGCAGCGCCGGAATCAGGGACATGCCCGCAATCGGCAGGTGCACCGAGAGGATGAAGGCTATCGCTTTTTGCAGGTTGTCGTAGATGCGGCGGCCCATTCTGACTGCGCGGACGATGGAGTCGAAGTGGTCGTCTACCAGCACGAGCGCCGCGGCCTCTCGCGCCACGTCGGTGCCTCGCGCCCCCATGGCGATACCGATGTGCGCCGCTTTGAGCGCGGGTGCGTCGTTGACGCCGTCACCGGTCATGGCCACCACTTCGCTGTGGTTTTTGAGCGCTTGCACGATGCGCAGCTTCTCTGCGGGCTGCACTCTGGCGAAGATCGAGGTCGAAGCGATCCGCTCGTCGAGCTGGCGCTCATCCATGCCGTCAAGCTCCGCGCCGCTGATGAGCTGCGCCACATCCGGCAGGCCGATCCGCTCTCCGATGTTTCGCGCCGTCGCCGGATAATCGCCGGTAATCATGATCATGCGCATTCCCGCCTCGCGGCACTCCTGCAACGCCTCGGGCACCCCCTCCCTGACAGGATCTTCGAGGCCGAGCAGACCGACGAAGGTAAAGTTGTACTCGTGCTGCTCCTCCGGCAGCGGGCCGTTCGCGGAGAGCGACCGTGCCACGCCGATCACCCGCATCCCATCCGATGCGAGCGCTTCGACCGCCTCCTGAATCTCGGCGAGACGGGCGGCGTCGAAATGGCAGAGATCGGCAATCGCCTCGGGCGCTCCTTTGGCTGCGATCACCATCTCAGCGCCGCTTTTCGAGCGCCAGGCGTGCGACATGGCGAGCAACCGCTCCGACAGAGGGTACTCCTTCAGCAGCTCCCAGTCGCGATGCAGATGCTCCGTGTCGGCAAGCGCCCGCTCGCCAAGCTCACGCATCGCCTTCTCCATCGGGTCGAAAGGATCGGGCGGGCTGGCGAGAATGCTGTACTCGACCGTCTCATGCACCGCTTCGGGCAAGGCCGCGTCGCGGCCATCGAGGTCGTGAAACTCTCCACCGGCATAGATGCGGCGGACGCTCATGCGGTTTTCGGTCAGCGTGCCGGTTTTGTCCACGCACAGCACCGTCGCCGCGCCGAGCGTCTCGATAGCCGTCAGCCGCCGGGTCAGCACCTTGTAGCGCGAAATCCGCCATGCGCCGATGGCGAGAAAGATAAGCAGCACCATCGGAAACTCCTCCGGCAGCGTGGCCATTGCGAGCGTCAGCCCTGCGAGCAGCCCGTTGAGCCAGTCGTGGCGCGTCAGACTGTAAGCCACCGCCACGATCACGCAGAGGGCGACGCTGTAAATGCTGATCGTCCGTACGATACGGTGCATCTGCTTCTGAAGCAGCCCCTCCTCCGGCTCGACGCCGCCGAGCGCCGCGCCGATCATGCCGATACGGGTGCGCAAGCCGGTCTCCATCACCCGCGCCATGCCCCGTCCCTTAACCACCAGCGTGCCGGAATAGACCGATGAGCGCTCTTCGTCACCGCCTGTCACCGGCGCGACGTCGTCCAAGTGAACCGCTTTGCTTACGGCGAAAGACTCGCCCGTCAACAGCGACTCGTCGGTGCTGAGGCCGCTCGAAAAGAGCAGAACGGCATCGGCAGGCACGCGATCCCCCTCGGAGAGCAAGATAATGTCATCCCGCACCACCTCGCGCCCGGCAATGCGCTCCTGCCGCCCCTCGCGAATGACGAGCGCCCGCGGGCTGGTCAGGTCACGCAGCGTTTCGAGCGCCCGCTCCGTGCGGCTCTCCTGCACGACGGCGATGATGATCATGACCACCACGAACCCCAGCAGCATCAGGGCGTCCGCCAGACTGCCGAGCAGGAGATAGATCAGCCCGCAGGCGATCAGCATGAGGAACATCGGCTCGCGAACCACGCCGAAGAGCATGGCGAAGCGCGAGCGCCGTTTCGAAGAGGGCAGCTCGTTCCACCCGTCGCGTTCGATGCGCTCCGTCACTTCGGCAGCCGAAAGCCCCGAAGGCACTCCATTCAATTCAGTTCCCATGCTTCGCCCTCTTGCAAAGTTTTTGCCGAATGAAAAATAACGAGGAAAACGAAAAAGAAGTGCGCGGGATGGGGGAAATGAAACCGGGGATAATGTAAAAAGAGGAGGGCGGGAACATGAAAAAGAGCGAAGGACGCAAGGGAACATCAGAAAAACGGCTGCCGCTGGTTTTTTGTCGCTGTTGTCCCTTGAGTCCTTTTCGTCTCTTGCGTCCTTTTTCTCAAAAAAGCTCAGTTGGCCGCTGGAGGATTCTTGGTAAGAATGCCGTCCTGAACCATTTTGTCCACCATTTTGGAGAGCTGATCCTGAATGCGAATCAACGCTGGCAGGGAAAGCGCAAGGCGTCCGACCTGATCGACGTTGGGCTCTTTGCCCTGCTCGACGGAAGTGACGTTGATGAGATCCAGGCGTACGACGCCGTCAACGAGAATCATGTTCGCGATACCATCGGCATAAATGGTCTGCATATCGGTTTCCTCCGGGGGGAATAGTTTTTGTATTTCCTTTAGATGCTTAAATCGGCGCATCAATATACACAAAGTGACGATAGCGGCCTAAATATGCGTAAAAAAACATTGCTCGCATCGAGCGAAACCGAGTCGTATCGGGAGCCATCGATAAACGGAGATGGCTCCCGATACGTGCGTGAACGTTCACTCCGGTTGCTGGTTCAGGATACTGTGCTTGCGTCCGTAGAAGAAGTAGATGCAGAATCCGATGACCAGCCAGATGATGAGTCGCCACCAGTTCTCGGCGGGCAGGGAGAACATGAGCAAGAGGCAGGTCAGAATACCCGCGATGGGCACGAAGGGTACCAGCGGCGCTCTGAACGGGCGCTCGGCGTCGGGATTGGTGCGGCGCATGATGAGTACGGCGGCGCAGACGACGACGAAGGCGAAGAGCGTGCCGATGTTGACCAGCTCCGCCAGCAGTCGCAACGGCAGAAATGCGCCGAGAATAGCCACGAAAATGCCGGTGAGAATGGTCGCTTTCCAGGGCGTTCTGAACTTTTCGTGCACCGCGCCGAAAAAGCTTTTCGGCAAGAGACCGTCACGCGCCATCGCAAGGAAAATGCGCGGCTGGCTGAGCATCATGACGAGCAGCACCGAGGTGATGCCGGTGATCGCGCCGAGGGAAATCAGGAACTGCGCCCATCCGAGGCCGACCTGCTTGAAAGCGTTCGACACCGGCGCGTCGATATTGATCTTGTCGTAAGGCACCATGCCGGTGATGACCGCCGCGACCGCGATATAGAGCACCGTGCAGATGATGAGCGAGGCGATGATGCCGATCGGCACGTCACGCTCAGGCCGCCGCGCCTCTTCGGCATGGGTCGAGATCGAGTCGAAGCCGATGTAGGCGAAGAAAATCATGGCCGCCCCGGCAAGTACGCCGATAGGCGCTCCACCCGGCCCTGTCTGGCCGAGAATGGTCTGGCCGAACACGCTCAGCCCCGAGTAGCCGAACGGCGCGAAGGGCTGCCAGTTCTCGGGCTTGACGTACTGCGCTCCGAGCACGATAACGAGCAGCACGATGGCCACCTTGACGATCACCATGCCCGTGTTGAAGCTCGCGCTTTCGCGGATGCCCTTGATCAGAATCACCGTCACGATGAGGGCGATCACGACCGCGGGCAGGTCGAACATCGAGCCGGTCAGCATCAGAGAACCGCTCGCCGGATCGAAGTCGAGCGGCGCTCGCGAGAAGATTTCCGGTATTTGCCAGCCGAAAATGCCGATGAAATCCTGGAAGTAGTGCGACCATCCATGCGCGACGGTGGCTGAAGCGACGGCGTATTCGAGGATCAGATCCCAGCCGATGATCCAGGCGAAAAGTTCGCCAAGCGTGGCGTAAGCGTAGGTGTAAGCGGAACCGGCGACTGGCGCCATCGAGGCGAATTCGGCATAGCAGAGCGCCGCGAAGACGCAAGCAAGCCCGGCAAGGGCGAAGGAGAGCGTCACGGCGGGGCCAGCCTTGTCATGCGCAGCCACGCCGATGAGCACGAAAATTCCGGTGCCGATGATCGCGCCGACCCCGAGGCTGGTGAGCGCCAGCGGTCCGAGAACGCGGTTGAGCCGGTGCTCGCTCTTCATCTCTTCGAGCAGCAGCGAAAGTGGCTTTTTTCTGAAGCTGTTTTTCACGGGCAGATGCAGGTTGGAGGTTGAATAGAACACCCCGAATCGCGGGCGGAAATGGTAAAACTATTGAATATAAGGAGATTTAAGCTATTCCTGCTTTAGGATTATCTAATTGGCGCGAAAAAATGATGTATAAAGCCATATTTTGCACACGAACCAACTAGGTCACGATTCGCTGCATATCAAAAAACATACCGTGAAAAAATTATTTCATAAAAGCTGATAATCGAAAAACCGGAATAGCAAATAAATCCATATTTTCCCAAATGGATGGCTGATGAAAGAAACATATCCTGCCTTAGTTTCTTTCATTTCCTGTAGATCTGGCTTACTCCACTTGAAGTTGTTTGGCACAATACCCGTGATTGCTTGTTTCAGATGTAGTACCATTCAACAATAAACAGGAGCTGACATGCAAAACAATCTGTTCATTGCCTTCTGGAATGTCGAAAATCTGTTTGACGTCGATACTACTGACAGGCCGGAAAAAATCAAAAAAATCATTAAAAAGGACATTGCTGGCTGGGATGATACCATTCTTAGCATCAAGCTTGCCCAGTTGTCCAAAGTCATTCGCTCGATGAATTCCAGCGCTGGCCCCGATATTTTGGGGGTCTGTGAGATCGAAAACCGAAATGTGCTTGAAAAGCTTGTAGCCAAAATCGCAGGCGATGGTGGCCGAGCCTACCAGATCGCCCATGCAGACACGAGTGACAATCGCGGAATCGACGTAGCATTCCTGTACGATCCAGCAATTGCCAGTACGTCGCCATCAGAGATGTTTCAGCACTGGATTATGAAGCGATATGCGACACGCGAGATTTTCCAGGTGAATTTTCATATCGACGACAAAATCATTGTCCTGGTTGGCAATCACTGGCCGTCGAGAACCGCTGGTGAGTATGAATCTGAACCGTATCGAATTATCGCAGGCGAAACGCTTGCTTACTGGATTCAACGAATAAAGGAAGAGCTTGGCAAAGAGGTGGCGATTGTCGTGCTTGGCGATTTCAATGATGAGCCATTCAATCGCTCGATTAAAGAGTACGCCCTGTCGATCAACGATAAAAAGCGAGTTAAAAATGGCCGTAACCCCTATTTGCTGAACCTGATGTGGCCGATGCTCGCTGAAGGTGTTGGTTCTCATTATTATGGAAGTCAGTGGAATATGCTCGATCAGATCATGATCAGCCGGGGAATCATAAATGGAAAAAGCGGTTGGAAACAGGATGGCAATGTGCAGATCGAAGCGGTATCGCTGATGTCGATTCCTAAAAAGACCGGTCCGCGCCGGTTTGGCTTGAAACAGGATGAACGGGATACTGAAGGGTTCAGCGATCATTATCCCGTCAGCATCAAGCTGAAAAGATAGCTTTGGCAAGTATTTCCCCAGCTTTTTGCTCACAGTCGCCCACTTCTGATCAGCCATTTGACCGCTTCGATGACCGGCACCACCGTCAGTGCTCCGCAAACCACGATCACCCAGTCTTCGGCAGGCATCGCGAAGGTGCCGAAGGGCGCGGTCAGCACCGGCACGTAGATGATCGCGGCAAGCATGACGAGTTCCCATGCGATAGCGAGGTTCAGCCATTTGTTTGAGAACGGCTTCCTGAAAACGTGCTCCTTCTCTGAACGGAAGTTGTAGGCTTTGAAGAACTGGATGAGCACGAGCGAGACGAAGGTCATGGTCATCGCCTCGGAAAGCGAACGCCCGGAGTGGCGCGACCACTCGAAAAGCACGAGGTTCACCAGCGTTGACCAGAGTCCTCCGGCAAGCATCAGGGCGAGCACGGAGCGGGAGAATATCCCCTTTTTCGGATCGTTCGGCGGGCGCTGCATGATGCCTGGCTCAGCGGGATCGACGGCGAGCGCGAGCGCCGGAAGGCCGTCGGTGGCGAGGTTGACGTAAAGAATCTGCACCGCCGTCAGCGGCAGCGGAATGCCGAGGAGCGTCGCGCCCGCCATGAGGCCGAGTTCTCCGATGTTCGAGGAGAGCAGGTAGGTGAGGTACTTTTTGATGTTGTCGTAAATTCCTCGCCCCTCCTCGATGGCCGCCACGATTGAGGAGAAGTTGTCGTCGAGCAGCGTCATGGCCGATGCCTCCCGCGAGACGTCCGTGCCGGAGATGCCCATCGAGATGCCGATGTCCGCCCTTTTCAGCGCCGGAGCGTCGTTGACGCCGTCGCCGGTCATGGCCACCACCTCGCCGCGCTTCTGCAGTGCCTCGACGATGCGCAGCTTGTGCTCCGGCGAGACCCGCGCGAACACCTCGGCGCTTCCGGCGGCCTCGACAAGCGCGATCTCGTCCATCGCCTCGATCTCGACGCCGCTCACGACGCGCCCCTGTCGCAGGATGCCGAGTTCACGCGCCACGGCCCGCGCCGTCACCGGATGGTCGCCGGTAATCATCACCGGGCGGATGCCTGCCGCGATGCAGCGCTCGACGGCTCCCTTCGCCTCCTCTCGCGGCGGATCGATCATTCCGGCCAGGCCGAGGAAGGTCAGCCCGTCCGATGCCTCCGCGATGCCCGCGCTATCCTTCCGTGCGATGCCGATCACCCGGAGCGCGTCGCGCCCCATCGACTCGACCTTTTCGAGAATGGCGAGGCGCGAGGAATCATCCAGCGCTTCGGGTTGTCCCGATGCATCGAGCGCGTGCGAACAGGCGGGCAGGAGCACCTCCGGCGCGCCTTTGACGATAGCGAAGCTTGCTGCATCCGAGCGGTGAACGGTCGTCATCCGCTTCGTTTCGGAGGAGAAGGGCTGCTCGTCGATTCTCGGGAATCGTTTGCGCAGATCGCGCTCGTCCAGTCCCGCCTTCCTTGCCGCGACGATCAGGGCCGCCTCGGTCGGGTCGCCGGAAATCTTCCACTCACCCTCCGGCGAACGGTCGAGCGCCGCGTCGTTGCAGAGCGCTCCCGCCTGAAGCAGCTCCCGCGCCGCTTTCGGCAACTCGCCGGAACCGCCGTCGAGTGTCATCTCGCCTTCCGGGCGATACCCCGAACCGGCGACGCTGATGTCGAGTTCGGCGATGTAGAGGCGGCGGACGGTCATCTCGTCGCGGGTGAGCGTGCCGGTCTTGTCGGAGCAGATCACCGTGGTGCTGCCGAGGGTCTCGACGGCAGGCAGGCGGCGCATGAGCGCGTTGCGCTTGACCATGCGCTGCACGCCGAGGGCGAGCGAGATCGTGACCACCGCCGGAAGCGCCTCCGGTACCACCGCCACGGCGAGCGCGATGCCGAAGATGAGAATGTCGATGAAGGGCTGGCCGCGCACGATGCCGAGCACGACGATCACCGCCACGATCACCAGCGCGGCGCGGGCGAGCGAAGCGCCCACCTTGTCGAGGTTTTTCTGGAGCGGCGTTTTCTCGCTCTCGACCCGCTGCAACATCCCGGCAATCAGCCCGAACTCGGTCTGCATCGCGGTGGCGGTCACGACGGCCAGACCCCGCCCATGCACCGCCGAAGTGCCCGCGAAGAGCATGTTCCGCCGGTCTCCGACGGGAGTTCCCTCCGGCAGCGTGACGGCGGAATCCTTTTCGGACGGCAGCGACTCGCCGGTCAGCGCCGCCTCGTCCGTGCGCAGATTCACCGCCTCGACGAGTCGCACGTCCGCCGGAATGCGATCTCCGGCGGCAATCGCGACGAGGTCGCCCGGCACCAGCTCCAGAGCCGGAATCATCTGTTCGCGACCGTCGCGAATCACCTTCGAGGCCGGAGCGGCCATCCGTCGCAGCGCCTCGATCGCCTTTTCGGCGCGGTACTCCTGAATGAAGCCAAGCAGCACGGCGAAGAGCACGATCACGGCGATGGCGACTGCTTCGAGGCCGTGGCCGAGAAAGGCCGACAGCACCGTGGCGACAAGCAGGGTGATAATCAGAACGTTGCGGAACTGCTCGGCGAGCAGCTTCCAGGGGCTGGCGGATGGCGTGGTCTGGAGCTGGTTGGGGCCGTATCGCTCCAGACGCACGGCGGCCTCCTCTTCCGGGAGGCCGCTACGTGAAGCGCCGAGCTGATCGAGCAGCTCTTCGAGAGGTTTGCTGTAAGCAGCGTCTGGCATGACTGGAGCCGTTTGAATGTCCGCGAATTGGAAGAGTATCCCTCTCCTCAACCGTGGATCATCCTGAACGGTTCCGTCAGCAAAGCTTCAGCGGTCAGCCAGGAAAATGCACGTAGCCATCCGGGAAGGCTTTCAGGCTGACGCCGCTGGTGCCGGGCTGAGCGTTGTTGAGCCACTGCATCAGGCTGCCGTTTTTCCACTCATCGAACGAACAACCATCAGCCCCCGCTGTCGCCACGCACTTGATGTACTGATCGAGCAACTCATTGGTAAATGCGTTCTCCGCCCCGGCGGCTTTGTAAGTCGTTTTAGGATCACACAAATCGGCATTGTCAGCCATGGAGCACAGTTCGTTACAATCGCTCAGATACCCGCAATGGCTGCCCTTCTCGACCATGCAGGTCGCGGCCCAGGCGTTGCTCTTGGTGTAGGCCATCTGCGCATACTGGCTGGTCGTTTTGTCCTCCACGCTGATCCATGCGGGCGGATTGGAGTTCGACGCGCTCAGGCAGGCGCTGTCGCACGCGCCCGTGACCATCAGGTTCGGCATCGCAACTCCAGACAGATGCTCGCGATAGGGTTTCATGCCAGGAGCGAGGACCGGGATGATCTTTCCGCCAGCGCCATCGACCGGCGAGAGCTGAAGCAGTCCAGCGGCGCTGGCCATCTCTGAGGCGTCCCATTTCGACAATGGAGGCGTGTGTTTGGGACAAACCTCTCCGTTGTAAAAGATCGGATCGTAATGCTTGTATGTGTTTCCGCCAATCTCTCGCAACGCCTCGAAGCCGCACGCGGCAGCCTGCGCATGAGCGCCGCCGACCGAGTGACCGGCGAAAATGACGCGGTTTCCCATGCTGTTACCATTAGCGCTCTTGCTGGCAGGACTCAGGAAAAGAGCATTCTCGACAGCCTTGGGATCGTCGTACTTGTGGGTCGCGCCATACCGGATGAGGTACGAAGCGGCGGCATAAGCGGCCTGGCCGACTCGCGGGCTGCCGCCAAAATCGGTCCACGGCATGGAGTCAAATTGCTGGTGACAGGTGGTCACGAAAGCGAGCGCCCATTTGTTATCGACGGCAGCCTTGGAGTAGTTGTAATATCTGGAGGGGTTGACCTGAAAAAGCGGCGTATCTTTGTGTGTGATCTTGCTGAGCAGCAGATCCGGATAAAACAGGAGATCCGTGCCGATCAGAAATCCGTGATCGAACATGACCAGTCCTTTGGCGTTCATGTCGTTGGGATAAAAGACCTCGATGACGATTTCGGTGAACAAAGGAAGCTTGTCGGAATATTGCAGCCAGAGGTAAATCCTCTGGAAATTGTAATAGCCAACCTCGATCGGATGCATAGTCTACCTCCTTTTAAACGTACGAATACGCTGATTAAGTGTATAAAAATCACAATGTCAGTTCAGTGAAAAATACAAAGCGTCAATGCCAGAGGCCGCCGCCGCAACATCTGCCGTGCGAGGCGGGATTGTTTGTCGGCATCTCGCAAAGCCATCCGGCGACATGACCGAGAGCGCCGGGCGACAAGGCCGATTTGGCCTGTTCGAGCTCCTGCTCGCTAAACTCGAAACCCGCCTCCCGGAACAGTTCCATCCGTTTTCTGGAGAGTTCTCCTGCCAACCGTAATCCAAGTTCCTCTTCAGCCATGAGCTTGTCGAGAAACAGGCGTGCTGATGATAGTGACATCGTCTGAAACGGTTTGAATGAATAAAGCTGCATACACTACACTGATAGTACAAATATGAACAATAAGCAGGTTATAAACAAAGAGTTTTTGCAGAAAAAAAGCGTAGCGGTCACTTTGCGCTTGCCAAAAAACAGCCAGACCCGCATAAACGGCGAATGATCCTGAGATTTGTTTCTGGTGGGTTTGAGAAGCCGTACGTGATGGCGAAGGGATGAAACGAGCATGACGCAATCATCACGAGGTCAGTACAGTATGCAGTTCAATATGTCGGTCAACGCTCGCGGAATAGTCAAAACAGGCATCATGGCCTGAAAATCCTTTAGATAAAAGCCGATAGAAACGTTTCGGTTGAGTTTTCTATCGGCTTTTATCGGGACGCTACTGATTCGTTACATAAAAACAGGCGAATTTGAGGTAGCTCGTTTCCGGCATCGAGAGCAGCACCGGATGATCCGGCGGCTGCGCGGCGCGGCTGATGAGTCGCAGATGCTTGCCCGCCTGCATCGCTCCGAGGTGCACCGCCGCGAGGAAATCCTCTTCGGAGACGTGGTGCGAGCAGGAAGCAGTTGCCAGAAATCCTTCGTGTCTGACGAGCTGAGCGCCGAGTCGGTTGAGCTTGGTATAAGCCTTCAGCGCCGTCGGGACGGTTTTTCGGCTTTTGGTGAAGCTTGGCGGATCGAGGATCACCAGGTCGTACGAGCGGTTTTCCTGCCGGAGTCGTGCGAGGGTTTCAAATGCATCGGCGGCGACGATCGAGAAGTTATCGAAGCCGTTCATCCGGGCGTTCTGCTCGGCGCGTTGCAGCGCCTCCTGTGAAATATCGACCATCGTCGTTGATTTCGCGCCAGCATGCATGGCGTTGAGCGCGAAGCCGCCGTCGTTGGTGTAGACGTCGAGTACGTCAGCGCCAGTGGCGTATTTTCTGATGTGCCGCCGGTTTTCGCGCTGGTCGAGAAAAAATCCAGTCTTCTGCCCTTCGAGGATGTTGACCCGGTAGCTGATGCCGCCGTCCCTGATTACCTGGAACATCTCGTCTTGTCCGCCAAGCACCGTTTCGCGGAAGAGCGGAAGCCCTTCGAGCTCCCGAAGCGGCGATTCGTTGCGCAGCACAATCGCTTTGGGATCGAACAGCTCCCGAAGCAGTTCGGTGATGAGCGGCAGATGCTGGTCCATGCCTGCCGAGAAGGATTGCAGCACGAAGGCGCGGTCGAAGCGGTCGATCACCAGGCCCGGCAGTCCGTCCGATTCGCCATGCGCGAGCCGCCAGGCGTTGGTTTCGCTCTCGGGATAGATTTTTTCGCGGAGCTTGTGCGCTTCGAGCAGTTTGCGACGGAAAAAGTCGCGGTCGGGCTGCTCTTCGTCCCTCGTCAGCAGCCGGAAAGCGATCAGCGACTGGGGATTGAAGAATCCCGCGCCGAGCAGACGCCCATCGTGGGTGAAGAGCTGAACGGTTTCACCGGCGGCAATGTCACGCGGCACCTCCCGAAGCTCGTTGCTGAAAACCCACAGGTGGCCGCTGAGCAGGCGGCGGTGTTCTTTTGGTTTGAGGTAGAGTGCGTGCATGGATCGAAAACCCCCGGTTTCATGTTTTTTACTGAGTAATGATTTGATTAAAATAACATTTCGAAGCTCTGAACCTTGTCCGCGATTCAGTTTCGTCGGGAAAGGTACTTTGGCGTTGCGTTTAACTGGTTATGATGAGATTATGATGAAAAAAGGATTGTCGATGAACGTTGTCATGAAGTGGTTTTGCCTGATCGTGCTGGCGGTTCTCGTCGGATGCGCCCAGACCCAAACCGTGACGAAAGCGCCGACCGAGCCGGGTGAGCGGGTGGCGCTGACGCCGGAGCTGAAGCGTCTGTACGAAGAGGTGGCATCGAACGCCGGGATGGTGCGCTCGCTCGATGGCTATGCGGATATTTACCTCAAAACGCCGAAGCGCAGCAACAAAGCGTACTGTACGGTGCAGTTGCAGCGCTCGCGCAACGCCCGCCTGATCGTTACCGCAGGCATTCTCGGATGGCCGGTGGCCGATCTGTTGATCCGTCCCGATTCGCTTTTCGTGAACGATATGCTCAACAACCGGATGCTTGTGGGGCGCAACACCGGCGAGAATATGGGCAAGATCATCGGCCTCGACGCAGGGGCGGGCCACCTGACCGAAACGCTCTTCGGCATTGCCGACCTGCCCGAGCCAGTCAAGGATATACAGTCGGTCAGGCAGGGCGGCGGCTATGTCAGCTTCACCGTGAAGTCCGGCAATGGCTCGAAAGAGCTGGTTGTCGATCCGTTGAGCAGTGTACTGGCGGGAATCTCCTATTTCGATCATTCAGGACGCAAAAGCGTTGAATTTCGTTTTGCCGACTATCAGTCGCAACAGGGGACGGACGGAGCGGCATTGCGCGTACCGAGAGAGATCGACATGATTCTCTATCGTGCGGACGATCCCGAAGGGTCACGCAGTCTGAAGATCGTTTACGACGAAAGGGTCATCAATCCGCCCGATCTCACCATCAACTTCAAGCTCCCCAGAAAAGCGAAAACAGTCAACCTCGACGATGTCGAGCGGTTGCCATGGCTGTGAATAGTTGATAGTTGATAATGGACAATTGATAATTGATAATGAAATAAAGAGCTGTTCTGTCGTTTTCACCCTGTTGTCCTTGCTGTCGTTGAAGTCCTTTTTGTCCTTTTCGAACAAGCCTGCAAACACGAAAGGCCCCGGAAAACCGGAGCCTTTCTTTGAGAGTGCAAGCCAGCACTTATTTCGCGGCGGCGTAGTTTGCGTTGACGAAATCCCAGTTGATCAGGTTTTCTATGACGGCGGCTACGTGGTCGGGGCGGCGGTTCTGGTAGTCGAGGTAGTAGGCGTGTTCCCAGACGTCGATGCAAAGCAGGGGAGTCTGGCCGGAGGTCATCGGGTTCTGGGCGTTGCCGGTTTTGGTCACCTTGAGCGTGCCGTTGTCGAGCACGAGCCAGGCCCAGCCGCTGCCGAACTGCGTCGCGGCGGCGTTCTTCAGTTCATCCTTGAACTTGTCAACGCTTCCGAAATCCTCGACGATCTTTGCCGCGATGTCGCCGGTTGGAGCGCCGCCGCCGTTCGGCGTGAGGCCGTTCCAGTAGAAGGTGTGGTTCCACGCCTGCGCGCCATTGTTGAATACGCCAACCTTCGAAGCATCACTCGCGGTCTGAACCATCACCTCTTCGAGGCTCATCGAGTCGAATGGCGTACCTTCGACAAGGCCGTTGTAGTTCTTGACGTAGGTTGCATGGTGCTTGCCGTAATGAAAGCCGATGGTATTGGCCGAGATGTGCGGTTCGAGCGCGTTGTCGGCGTAGGGAAGTGCAGGTTGCTGATATGCCATGTGACTATTGTATTTTATCGTTATGCAGACTACGTTAGGAAGTAACCCTTTAACCCGGCGGCTGACCTTGTTAGTTTCAGCGC
>JAAXWU010000053.1 GCA_013334855.1 Chlorobaculum sp.
ACCTGCTGGTGGTGGATTGCGCCCCGACCGGCGAAACGCTGCGCCTGCTCTCCATCCCCGAGACCTTCGGCTGGATGCTCAAGCTCATGCGCAACATGGAGAAGTACGTCGTCAAACCGATGATCCGCCCGCTCTCCAAACGCATCAGTCGTCTGCACGACTTCGTGCCCGACACCGAGGTCTATGACCAGGTCGATCACCTCTTTTCGTCGGTTGACGGAATCATCGAGCTGCTCTCGGACGGCTCGAAAACCACCGTCCGGCTGGTCATGAATCCTGAAAAGATGGTCATCAAGGAGTCGATGCGTGCGCTCACCTACCTCAACCTTTACGGCATCACGGTTGACCAGATCGTCATCAACCGCGTCTACATGGAGGACGTTGACGGCCAGTACTTTAAAGGGTGGAAGGAGATACAGAAAAAGTACATCGCCGAGATCGAATCCTCCTTCGCGCCGATTCCCATCACCCAGGTGCCGCTCTTCCGCAGCGAAGTGCTCGGCCTCGACATGCTCAAGCTCGTTGGCGAAACGGTCTATGGCGAACGCAACCCGCTCGACATCTTCTACCACGAAGAGCACACGGAGATCACCAAAATCGGCGACGGCCACTACGTCATGAAATTACGTCTACCTTTCGTATTCGACAACCGCATGGAAGCCAACGTCGTGCAGGTCGGCGACTCGCTCACCGTCCGCATCGGCAACTACCAGAAAGGCGTCGTGCTGCCAACCTTCCTCGCCGGCATGAAAGTCGCCCACGCTGGGTACGAGGAGAAGTGGCTCGCCATCGAGTTCAGGAAAAAGGAGGCGGAACAGGCGGGATAATCAAGGGGCGGGCTTCAAGCTGATTCGATTTTCAGGAAATGCTCACGACAGCCGCGTGATCTCAGCTTCGATCTCACCGATGACTTCGGGATTGTAAATCTCTTTTTTCTCTCCGGTTTTGGATGAGTAGACATAGAATACCTTCCCGCCGAATTTCTTGCTGAACGCCTTGTGCGTCTCTTCCTGAATCGATTTCTCCTTGAAAATCTCCGGAAGCTGTGGCGCACCGCCGCCGAAGGTAATCGGTTTGATCTGCAATCCGATATACTGCTGGTTGACGCTGATGAAAAAATCGACGTTGTACAGGCGATCCCATTCGTCTGGCGCTGATTCGATTTTCACGCCAAGCAGGTGCTGTAACTGACCATACACGGTCTGGATTTCTGTCATGTAGCCATCATACGTCCGGTCAATGACCAGTTGCTTCATGTATTGAATGCAGTCATCTTCAGAAATCTCGGCCACTTCGGACTGAATCACCTCCGTTATTTTGATGTACAGCCTTTTGCCAAGCTCGACGATATGCTCCTCCGGCCTGACATGCGCGTAATAATAGTTGCGCCACTCTTCGAGGGTTTTTGGTGAACAGTTCCTGATCGATTCAGAGGTTGGCCCAACATTTTTCTTGAAGTTGAGCTGAAAGCGGTTCATCGCGTTGATGAGAATCCACTTTCACTTCATCAATTTGCGCGGTTAGCGTTAAGAATTTTTCCTTGTACTTATACTCATAACTCTCGTCGATACCCACAAAACCGCTTTTGATGAGATGGGTATTGACGAAAGTCCGGTTTTCGAGGTAGAGGTAGCACAGCAGATTACGCTGTTCGTCGTGTTTCATGACGTCGTATTTCATGAACACCTTTTTGCCTCTCACCTTGTCGGCAAGATAACGCATCGCCATATCCTGTTTTCCGGCATCGGTTTTCACGCCGATCAACCTGACCAGAAGACCGTTTGAAAGCCGTAGCCGTTCGGGACTCAGAATATCGCTGACCGTGAAGAACTCCTCGCGTTGCGCTCCGTTCTTGTGATCGATCCTCGATCCGAAGGTCAGTTTTCGCGGATCGACCTTTTTGTCGAGCTTGTGCGGGTCTTCGAAGAGGTACGGCAACCGGTCGAGCATGTCGGCGATGTTGCCGTGCAGATGATCCTGCCGGAAGTGAAACTCGGTTCCGGCCAAATCCTGCTGCTGGGTGTTGAGCTTGACTTTGGCGATGTCGATGAAGTCGGGATTGATTTCGTACCCAACAGAGTTGCGTCCGAGATTTTTCGCCGCGAGCAAGGTCGTGCCGCTGCCCATGAAGGGATCGAGCACCGTGTCACCCGAGAAGGCGAACATTTTGATGAGCCTCGATGGCAACTCCTCTGGAAACATGGCGATATGGCCATCCTGCTTTGCGCCGGCGAAATTCCAGTGGCCCGCGAACCAGGCGTTCCACTCCTCCTTGGTCATAGCGGAGCGCTCTTTCTGTTCGGGCGTCGGTTTCGGTGCGTTTCCCTGCTTTTTGAAGATGAGGATGAACTCGTAATCGAGCTTGAGAATGCCGTTGCGCGGGTAGGGAAAACTGCCCATGATGGTCGCGCCGCCGGTGGTATTGGTGGTGGTGACCTTCTGCCAGATGACCGCGCCCATGTAATCGAGGCCAATCGCTTCGCAGAAGCGGGTGATCTCCGTCCTGATGGGGATCACCTTGTAGCGCCCGTAATAGACCGAGCGGGCGAACTGGTCGCCGATATTGATACAGAGGCGGCACCCCGGATGCAGCACCCGGTCGCACTCGCGCCAGACGAGGTTCAGATTGTTGATGTACTCTTCGTAGCTGTCGTGAAAGCCGATCTGCCGCTCGCTGCCGTAATCCTTGAGCTGCCAGTAGGGCGGTGAGGTGATGACCAGATGCATCGAGCGATCCGGCAAAAGGTTCATCTGGCGGCTGTCGCCCTGAATAATGGTATGCGTCGTCTTCAATGGTTCATTTCCTTTTTCTCATCAATTCGTATCTCACGATGGTAAAAAAGAAAATGGAGTGATTGCAGGATGAAAATCCGGGAGTTCGGAAGGCGAGGCTATGAGAATCCTGACGGTTTTTGCCTGGTGAATGTCTGTCATGGGGGAGTCCATTTTTCTGTCAGGGAAAAAGAGCGCGAACTATACGGTAACATACGCAAATCACGGCATTTCCACCACTGCTGGGAGCGCCATGCTCCAGCTTGGCATCTTTTCTTCAACGGAATTTCAACTCACCTCGAAAGAGCATTACATCGTGAGTTATTCCCGTCAACGAATACTGACCATCTTTCACATCATGCCCAACCGTTGAGCCTTTGGCTCAGTTGCGAAGCTGGGGCTTCGCGTTCCCAGGTTAAGGTGCTCCCAGACGCGCCATCGTTTTTTCTGGTGCGCTTTGTGACAAAAAAATATGATCTTTAGCAATTGATCATGTTTGAACCAGCAGATGAATAGCAGTCGTTTACTTCTTCTTGGGGCCGAGGCTGTCGCGCAGGGCGCGATCGATGCCGGGCTTTCCGGCGTTTATGCCTATCCCGGCACGCCATCTACCGAAATTACCGAATACATCCAGCGCTCGCGGGAGGCTCGCTCTCTCGGCATCCGCTCCTCGTGGTCGTCGAACGAGAAGACCGCCTACGAGGCGGCGCTTGGCATGTCCTACGCCGGAAAGCGAAGCCTCGTGTGCATGAAGCACGTCGGGCTGAACGTGGCGGCGGACGCCTTCATCAACTCGGCCATCACCGGCGTGAACGGCGGCCTCGTGCTTGCCGTGGCGGATGATCCGTCGATGCACTCGTCGCAGAACGAGCAGGACAGCCGGGTTTACGGACGATTCGCGATGGTGCCGGTGCTCGAACCGTCGTCGCAGCAGGAGCTGTATGACGCTATGCGCGACGCTTTCGCGCTCTCCGAGTCGGTGAAGCTGCCGGTCGTCGTGCGCATGACGACCCGCCTGTCGCACTCGCGGGCGGGCATCGAGCGGCGGAAAGCGGTCGCGCAAAACCCACTCCACGCCGAGTATGCGCCGGAGCGCTTCGTGCTGATGCCGCACAACGCCCGGCGGCAGTACCAGCATCTGCTCGACCTCCAGCCGCAGCTCGAAACGCTCTCCGCCTCGTCATTCCTGAACCGCACTATCGATGGCTCGGGGCCGCTCGGCGTCGTGGCGTTCGGCATCGGTTACAACTACGTCATGGAGGCGCGGCGGATGCACGGTATCGGGTGCCGCGTACTCAAGGTTGGGCACTATCCGCCGCCGAGAGCGATGATCGACGAACTGTTCGCCGTCTGTGAATCGGTGCTCGTCGTCGAGGAGGGGTATCCGGTTTACGAGGAGCTGTTCCGGGGCTACTTCGGCTCGCCGAAGATCAGGGGGCGCATGGATGGCGCGCTGCCACGGACGGGCGAGCTGACGACCGACCTCGTGGCTTCGGCGCTCGGCGTGACGCCACCCGAAACCACCGCCGTGCCGGAGATCGTGATCAACCGCCCGCCGGAGCTGTGCCGGGCCTGCGGCCACCGCGACCTCTTCGAGGCGCTGAACCTCGTCATGGGCGAGCACGCGGAGCACCACCTCTTTTCGGACATCGGCTGCTACACCCTCAGCGCACTGTCGCCCTTCAACGCCATCCACACCTGCGTGGATATGGGCGCTTCGATCACGATGGCCAAAGGGGCCGCCGATGCCGGGCTTCGTCCGGCGGTCTGCGTCATCGGCGACTCGACCTTCGCCCACTCCGGCATGACCGGGCTGCTCGACGCGGTCAACGACCGCTCGCCGGTGACGGTCATCATCGCCGACAACGACACCACGGCCATGACCGGCGGGCAGTGCTCGTCTGCCTCCGGCGCGAAGCTGGAGCGAATCTGCCGGGGGCTCGGCGTCGAGGAGGCGCACATCCGCGTCATCATCCCACTGAAGCAGCACTTGCAGGAGAACATTGCCGTGCTTCGGGAGGAGATCGCTTACGACGGCGTGTCGGTGGTGATCGCCCGGCGGGAGTGCATCGAAGCCGCTGCCAGGAAGAAGCGCCGTGCGACGGCAAAGGGGGAGTAGCCGCCATGGAGAAGAATATCATTCTCGCCGGAGTCGGCGGCCAGGGTATCCTCAGCATCGCGGCGGTCATCGACTGGGCGGCGCTCGACGCCGGGCTGCGCGTCCGGCAGGCCGAGGTGCACGGCATGAGCCAGCGCGGCGGCGCGGTGCAGTCGCACCTGCGCATCTCCGACCGTGAGCTGTTCGCCGACCTGATCGCGCTCGGCACGGCTGACCTCATTCTCTCGGTCGAACCGCTAGAATCGCTGCGCTATCTGCCGTGGCTCTCGCCGGAGGGGCATGTGGTGACATCGACCGACCCCTTCGTGAACGTGGAGGGCTATCCGCCGGTGGCGCGAATCATCAAGGCGCTCTGCTCCGCCGTCCAGCCGCTGCTCGTGCCCGCCGAACAGCTCGCCCGCGAGGCCGGAAGCGCGAGAGCCTCGAACATGGTGATGCTCGGCGCGGCGGCTCCCTTCACCGGCATCGAGCCGGAACGCCTCGAAACGGGCATCGAAGCGCTCTTCGGCGCGAAAGGCGCACAGATCGTCGAGATCAACATCCGGGCGTTCCGAAAGGGACTCACTTTATCCAACGCTAACCAAACCACCTCATGATCTGGAACGAGCATCACGAGTGCATGGATCGCCAGCAGCTCACCGAATTGCAGGGAGAGCGCCTGCGGGACATGGTGGAACGCATCTACTTCAACGTGCCATTCTACCGAACCCGGTTGCAGGAGATGGGCATCGAGCCGGGCGACATCCGCTCGCTCGACGACCTGAAGAAGCTCCCCTTCACCACCAAGCAGGACTTGCGCGACAACTACCCGTTCGGCCTGTTCGCCGTGCCGCAGCATGACGTAGTGCGGCTGCACGCCTCCAGCGGCACCACCGGCAAATCGACCGTGGTCGGCTACACCCACAACGACATCATGATGTGGTCGGAAGTGGTGGCCCGCTCGCTCACGATGGCGGGCATCACCCGCGACGACATCGTGCAGGTGGCCTACGGATACGGTCTCTTCACCGGCGGCCTCGGCGTGCACTACGGCGCGGAGAAGATCGGCGCGTCGGTCATCCCGATCTCCGGCGGCAACACCAAAAAGCAGCTCCAGCTCCTCGAAGATTTCGGCTCGACGGCCATCGCCTGCACCCCGTCCTACGCCGCCTACCTCGGCGAGGCGATCATGGAGGAGAAGCTCGACCGCTCGAAGATCAAGCTGAAAGCCGGCATCTTCGGCGCGGAACCGTGGACGGAGGAGATGCGCACACAGATCCAGCATCTGCTCGGCCTCAAGGCGTACGACATCTACGGCCTCTCCGAAGTGATCGGCCCCGGCGTCTCGATGGAGTGCGCCTGCCAGCGTGGAATGCACATCTTCGAGGATCACTTCATCCCGGAGATCATCGACCCCGAAACCTGCGAGGTGCTTCCGTACGGCACGCTCGGCGAGCTGGTTTTCACCACGGTCACCAAAGAGGCGATGCCGCTCATGCGCTACCGCACCCGCGACCTGACCCGCCTGCACGCCGAAACATGCGACTGCGGCCGTACGCTGGTCAGAATGGAGAAGTGCGTCGGACGTTCGGACGACATGCTCATCATCCGCGGCGTGAATGTCTTCCCGTCGCAGGTCGAATCGGTGCTGCTCGAAATGAGCGAAACGAAACCGCACTACCTGCTGGTGGTGGATCGCGAAAACAACCTCGACACGCTTGAAATCCAGGTGGAGGTCGAAGAGCAGTTCTTCTCCGACGAGGTCAAGGAGCTTGAAGGACTCCGCAAGCGCATCAGCGGCAACCTGACCAGCCTCCTCGGCCTGCACGCCAGTGTGCGGCTGGTCGAGCCGGGCACGATAGAGCGCAGCATGGGCAAGGCGCAGCGGGTGGTGGACAAACGGAAACTCAAATAAAGGGGGACTCCATGATCATCAGGCAACTCTCGGTGTTTCTCGAAAACCGCGCCGGGCGGCTCACCGAACTGACCGGCATACTCGCCGACAACGACATCAACATCTCGGCCTTCAGCATCGCCGACACCACCGATTTCGGCGTTCTGCGCGTCATCACCGGCAATCCAGAACTGGCCGAAAAGGTGCTCAAGGAGCAGGGCTTCGCGGTCAAGATCACCGACGTCATCGGCATCGTCATGCATAACAAGCCGGGCGCGCTGCATCACGCCTTGCAGATCCTGACCGACAACGGCATCTCCATCGAATACATGTACGCCTTCGCCAGCAGCGACGACCGCGCAACAGCGGTCATCCGCACCGACTCGCCGAAGAAAGCCATCGAGGTGCTGCAACTGCACGAGATGGAGCTGCTGAAGACGGGAGATGTGTACCAGATTTGAGGAAAGGACTTAAAGGACGAAAAAGGAAGAGGATGGGAACCGGGGATTGGCTGAGAATTATCGTCTGATTCATCTCTTCAGTTGCCCCCGGCTTCAGCCGGGGGTTACAGAGGCTCATTGATTCTCAGGCGATTAAAACTCTCAACAATTGCCCCGGACTTTAGTCCGGGTTATGCGGATAAAGCATAATAAATCAGGGCTTTAGCCCAATCTCTTACTGCGATGCTGTTTGCGATGTTTTGTCGCAGGAGTAATTTTGTCGCTGCTTCGATCCCCCCGGACTGAAGTCCAGGGCAATGTGAAGTGCACGAGGTTTGAATGTCCGGACGGCTGAAGCCATCCTGAAGACAAAAGATCAAATCCCGGATAATTCAACAATCTGTAGTTCAGACTAAACAATAACCAATGCCACGTTTTTCGACCTCCGTATCGGCGCTTCGCTCTTCGGCCATCAGGGAGCTGATGAGCCTTGCATCCCGGCCTGACATTATTTCGTTTGCCGGGGGAATGCCGGGCAACGAGCTGTTTCCGGTCGATGAGGTGGAGGAGCTGTTCCGGGGTCTCGACACGAAAACCAAGCAAGCGGCCTTCCAGTACGGCCCCACGCCCGGCCTGCCGTCGCTGCTCGAATCGCTCGGCGGATTCCTCGAACGCAAGGGGCTGCCGCTCAAAAGCAACCGGCTCATGATCACCACCGGCTCGCAGCAGGGGCTGAGCATCCTGGCCAAGGCCTTCGTCGATCCCGGCGACCGGGTGCTCACCGAGTACCCCTGCTTTATCGGAGCCATCGCGGCGTTCCGCTCCGCTGGCGCGGAGATCGTCTCGATTCCGGTGGACGAGGAGGGCCTCGACATCGCCATGCTCCGCGAAGAGGCCGCCCGGCCCGATCCGGCGAAGTTCCTTTACATCACGCCATACTTCCACAACCCGGCGGGGATGCTCTACACCTCGGAGCGCAAGCGGGAGCTGGTCGAGGCGTTGCAGGGGCGCGACATCCCGCTCATCGAGGACGACGCTTACGGCGACCTCTGGTTCAGCGAGGAGGATCGCGAGCGGCTGAAGCCGATCAAGGCGCTCGACCCGGATGGCATCGACATCTGCTACATGGGCTCCTTCTCCAAGATTCTCGGCCCCGGCCTGCGCCTCGGCTGGCTGCTCGCCCCGCCCGCGATTTATGAGAAGTGCGAGCTGATCAAGCAATCCGCCGACGCCTGCTCGCCGAGCTTCTCGCAGGTGATCGCTGACGCCTTCATCCGCTCCGGCAGGATCGACGGCTACATCGCGTCGGTACGGCAGGAGTACAAACGCCGCGCGGCCTGCATGGTCGAAGCGCTCCGCCAGCACCTGCCGGAGTACGTCCGCTGGAACGAACCGCACGGCGGTTTCTACATCTGGCTCACCCTGCCCGCCGGAAGCGACGCCACGGCGATCCTCAAACGCGCCATCGACGGCGGCGCGGTTTTCGTCACCGGCAGCACCTTCGACCCAGAAGGAAAACGCAACGACACCATGCGCCTCTCCTACTGCAACAACACCCCCGACGAAATCGAACGCGGCATCCCCATCATCGCCCGCTCCATCCGCGAGGTGTGCGGGTAAACAACCTGGGAACGCGAAGCCCCAGCTTCGCATCTTCTCTTTAATCGTTGAGCCTTTGATTCAATTGCGGTCCCGACAGGTCGGGACCGCGCTCTCGTGGTCAACGCTTCCAGCAAAAACGAACCCCCGATTGCCGGATGCCCAGCCCATTTCCTATATTCTTTTTTACGCCATATCTCCGATTCGATGACGGCCACTCCATAATTATTATCGCGTCATAACTATGCCATAATAATCATGCCGTCGATGGAATCCTGAAGCTCTCCCGATGGCGGCGCATTGCCTGTAGATGGTTCTTTTATAACAACATAACGACAAGCTCCACATGTCCGAAACCATCCCCCCGAACCGGCAACAGGCGTCTTCCGATGCCGCCCGCGTCGAACAGACGATGAAGCGAGGTTATGCCGAAATGGCGGACTATATGTCATCGGAAGCGGTGGAAATCAAGGCGAAGATCAAGCCGCGCATCGAAATTTTCCTGTCGTATGCGCACTATGATAACAGCGTCAAGAAAAGATTCGCCGAAGAGTTAAAAGCCAGACTTGGATCATCGAAACGTTATCAGTTTGTCCTGCACGATGATAAAGGTCTGCTTTGCGGCGACCGGTGGCATGATGAATTGCAGGATTGGCTATCCCGATGCGACTATGGCATCCTGCTTGTATCGAGCCACTTTCTGGCAAGTACCTACATACAGGAACACGAGATTCCTGTACTTCAGGACAAGAGCTTTCCTGTAGCCCTTAAGCCTATTGATCTCAAAAATCAGGAGCTGCATGGACTTGAGCACCTCCAGATTTTTTCCCTGGATGGAAAACCTTTTTCGGGTGTCAGTGGCTCAAACCAGCAACGTTTCGTTAACAAGTTGGTTGAGGAAATTGAACAACGGATACAAAAGCATCGCGAGAGAAGCATCCAAACTGACGAAGCAGATTTCGATGTCGAATGCGCTGTCTGCTTCGACGACGACGGCGCACGGAAGCTCACCGAAGGGCATCTGAAATTCAAAGGCTCGCTCTACGAGTGCGAGCGGTTCATCGAAGGGCGGGCCAATCCCGGCGTTATCTCGCATCAATCGAAAAGCGAGTCGGCGGCGGACACTGTGCTGGCGCGGCCTTACATCCTGAACTGGGCGCTTGAAACCGATGTGCCGTTTTTTGCGTTGCTTGGGGATTTCGGGACGGGCAAGACCTTCACCTGCCGGATGCTGGCTCGGGAGATCAATGCAAAGCATGACGAAGCGCCGGAGTCGGTGCCGCTCTGCGTCTATATCGATCTGCGGCGGGTTTCGACGCGGGTCGGCACGGAAAAGAAGGTGCCCCGACTGACTGACATTCTGCGCGACGCCATCGAGTTCACCAGAGACCCGCTCGACAAAAGCATCGTTTCGCCGGAGGAGATCATCCGCCTCGTGCGCTCGAACCGGGCGCTGATTATTTTCGATGGTCTCGATGAAAAGACGGTGCACTTCACGCCGGAGGAGACCAACCAGTTCATCGCTGAACTCTGGAGCATCCGGGAGCAGCGGAGCGACAAGGAGAACCCGCCACCGCAGGGCAAAATCCTCATCAGTTGCCGCACCCACTACTTCCGGGACACCATCGAGCAGAACACCCTTTTTCTCGGGCGTGATCGCGAAGGGCGCACTCGCGAGGAGTACCGCTCCTGTACGCTCCTGCCGTTTGACGCCGGGCAGATCAGGGAGTATCTGGAAAAGCGGCTCGGCTGCGATGGCGACAAAATCGAGAGCATCATCGAGCTGTTCGGGAAGGTGCACAACCTCAGCGACCTGGCGTCACGCCCCTACACGCTCAACCTCGTCACGGAGTTCATTCCGGACATCGAACGGCTCGCCGCCGAAAACGCGCAGGTCAACACGGCCACGCTTTACGACACCACGGTCGAGAACTGGCTGGCGCGGGACGAGGGCAAGCACGAATTCAGTACCCCGCACAAGAAGCGGCTCATGAAGTCGCTGGCCGCCGAAACCCACCGGCGGGGCGGCGAAGGGCTGAAGACGGACGAACTCGACGAATGGCTCGACGAGTGGCTTGCAGCCCATTCTGCTGTCAGTGAGGCTTATCGGGGAGAAAAGCCCCGCGAAACGCTCAAGAAAGACCTGCGCACGGCCACCTTCATCATCCGCGAGGAGGAGAAGAGCTTTTCCTTCGCCCACACCTCGTTGCAGGAGTATTTTCTTGCCGGATTCATCGTCGATGCCTTGTCGGCACGGCAGTTCGAACCGATTGAGCTTGAGATGAAGATGCCCTCGAAAGAGACGCTCGACTTCGTGGCCGACATGCTCGCCGCCGATGAGCGCAAAAGCGACCCGGTTGTCGAACGGCTCGCCTCGATCCTCGAAACCACTTACCGCAAGGAGGTTTCGGAGCTCGCCTTCGCCCTCTGGCTGAAGCTGCACGAACGCGGCATGCGCACCCCCGCGCCGCGAACGGTGCATCTCGAAGAGGCCGATCTCGCCGAATGGGTGATCGGCAACCTGACCCTGTCGGGCGCACGGTTCGACGAGGCGAACCTGAGAGGCGCGAGCTTCCGCAACACCGTGCTCGCCGCCGCCTCGTTCCGCCGCGCCAACATCGTCAACGCAGAGTTCATCGCCTGCAACGCCGCCGGAGCCGATTACTCGCAAGCCGACGCAGTGGCAGGAATCTGGAGGAACTGTTATTTGAGGGAAAGCCGATGGGCTTCGGCGGAGTTAAGGCTAACCTCGTTCGTTGGATGTCAGGCGACTGAGATGGTGGAGTTCCCGGAAGAACCCGAATTCGTCGCGGCTCGATGCGAGGGCATCGCTGATTCGTTACTTCCCGGCGATGCCCGTTGCTCGATCTACGATGGCCATTCCGAAATCGTCTTTTCCGCTGCGTTCAGCCCCAACGGCATGCGCATCATTTCCGCTTCTTGGGACAGCACCCTCAAGCTCTGGGATGCCATTTCGGGTAGCTGCCTTTTGACTCTTTTCGGCCATTCCGCCTGGGTCAATGCAGCCTCGTTTAGTCCAGACGGGCAGCGCATCATTTCCGCTTCTTGGGACAAAACACTCAAGCTCTGGGATGCCATTTCGGGTAGCTGCCTTTTGACTCTTTTCGGCCATTCCGCCTGGGTCAATGCAGCCTCGTTTAGTCCAGACGGGCAGCGCATTATTTCCGCTTCTTGGGACAGCACACTCAAACTCTGGGATGCCGTTTCGGGCAACTGCATCATGACCCTTTCCAGTCATTCAGAAAGCGTTAATGCAGCCTCGTTCAGCCCTGACGGCCAACGCATCATTTCCGCTTCTGACGACAAAACACTCAAGCTCTGGGACTCTCACTCCGGCAACTGCATCATGACCCTTTCCGGTCATTCAGCTTGGGTCAGGGTCGCCGCATTCAGCCCGGACGGCACGCGCATCATTTCCGCTTCTTCCGATCAAACGCTTAAGCTCTGGGATGCTCACTCCGGCAACTGCATCATGACAATCTCCGGCCATTCAGAGCCCGTCTGGGCCGCCGCATTCAGCCCGGACGGCACGCGCATCATTTCCGCTTCTTCCGATCAAACGCTCAAGCTCTGGGATGCTCACTCCGGCAACTGCATCATGACCCTCACCGGTCATTCAGCCCAAGTCAGGGCCGCCGCATTCAGCCCGGTCGGGTCGCGCATCATTTCCGCTTCTTCCGATCAAACGCTCAAGCTCTGGGATGCTCACTCCGGCAACTGCATCATGACCCTTTCCGGCCATTCAGATTCCGTCAGAGCCGCCGCATTCAGCCCGGACGGCACGCGCATCATTTCCGGCTATGACGACAAAACACTCAAGCTCTGGGACTCTCACTCCGGCAACTGCATCATGACACTCTCCGGTCATTCAGCCTGGGTCAATGCCGCCGCATTCAGCCCCGACGGATCGCGAATCATTTCCGGGTCTTGGGACAACACACTCAAGTTGTGGGATGCCGCATCCGGCAACTGCATCATGACGCTCTCCGGCCATTCAGATTCCGTCAGAGCCGCCGCGTTCAGCCCCGACGGATCGCGCATTATTTCCGGGTCTTACAACAACACCCTCAAGCTCTGGAATGCCGCATCCGGCAACTGCATCATGACTTCAGACGGGTACTATACTGCCTCGTTCAGCCCCGACGGATCGTGCATTATTTCCGGGTCTTACAACAACACCCTCAAGCTCTGGAATGCCGCATCCGGCAATTGCATCCTGACACTCTCCGGCCATTCAGAAATGGTAGTTGCTGCCTCGTTCAGCCCCGACGGATCGCGAATCATTTCCGGGTCTTACGACAACACCCTCAAGCTCTGGAATGCCGCATCCGGCAATTGCATCCTGACACTCTCCGGCCATTCAAACTGGGTCAATGCCGCCGCATTCAGCCCCAACGGTCGGCACATAATTTCTGCATCTAATGACAACACTCTCAAGCTCTGGGATACCGTTTCGGGCACCTGCCTCTTAACCTTCATCGGACATTCAAATGAGGTTAGGTCTGCCGTATTCAGCCCGAGCGGCTCGCACATCATTTCCGCATCGCACGACGCCACCATCAAAATCTGGGACGCGCAAACCGGACAATGTCTCATGACGATGGCCAATCTGCCGGACAACGAAACCGCTTCTTGGAGCGAAACTGAGCTGAAGCTGCTCTCGGCGTCGCCGAACGCCTGGCGCTGGATCGGCCTCGCCGACGGATGCCGCCGCCTGCCCATCGAGCTGCTCGCTGGGAGCGCGGTCCCGACAGGTCGGGACCGCACATGAAGCTGAAGTCTCAAAAAACAGAAGTTTTAATCCTGAAAGGGGGCGGGCTTTCCACCCCGCCATTCAATGCCGATGCCGACACACCGCAAAAAGGGCGGGCATGAAACCCGCCCCTACAAGATGCGCCTAAATCCCCCACATCCCATAAACACGAAACCCCCGAAATCGCCGGGGGTTTCATCGTTTTGCCGATTACTGCTTCTGCATCTGCTGCATCTTGCGGCCATGCTCCTGCAACTTCTGGATATCCTCTTTGGACATGCCGTGCGGAGAGTCAGGAATTGCGGGAATCTCCATCTTCGTGCAGTTGGCCGGAACCTCGAACAGCTTGTCGTCCGGCACGGTGCGCTCGACCTTGGTAAGCTCGGTCAGCACGCCCGACGGCGAAAGCAGCATCTTCACCGGGAAGCCCTCCGCGCCAGCCGCCTTGAGCTTGTCGGCGAGCTGCGTCATGGACTCGCCGTCCGCGCCCTGCATGTTGGCATACGAATAGTAGTCGAGGAACTCCTTGCTCACCCACTGCTCGACAACCGTGTCCCGACCCGGCCAGGAGATCCTGACATGGGTGCAGTCGAATCCGTTGACCTTCTCCTTGCCGAGATTTTCAATCTTGGCGTCCTTGTACGGATCGCCGCCGGACTGCGCTTTCACCTTCGCCATATCGAGTTCGAGGCACTCGCCGGTTTCACCGTTGATCATGTAAGCCTTGTCGGGCTTGTCGGCCAGCGCCAGTACGGTCATCGACATCGCGCTCGCATGGCCGCCGATGTTCACCGTGTTCTCGGCGCGCATCCCTTTTTTGCTGACATAGAGCTTCATTTCGCTCGTACCAGCCTTCGGCAAGGTGGTGGTCATGTAAATGATGCCCTGGAACGGCCCGGCAGGCACGGCGGCCTGTTCGACGCCTGCGAAGCCGGGAGCGCCGGACTCTTTCTTGCCGCACGCCGACAGCGCAAGCGCCGGAACCAGCACGACGGCAAACAATCTGCGAATGATGGATTTCATGGTATTTCTTCTTTGGTGATGGCGATTATACAGTCTGTATACAAACCCAATGTAGCAATAGAGGACAACACTCCGTCGCGGCAAAACTATCTCGAAACAGCGAAAAAAAAGTCTGCCGCGTTTGTTCAGGAAGCGAGGAGGTGAGGAGTAGCGGGTTTTTGCCTTGCAGTGGACGAAGTTGACAATGAGATGAGTCAACTCCTCAAGCCCATTATCCATTATCCATTATCCATTATCCATTATCCATTATCCATTATCCATTATTCTTCTTTTCGTTGTACTCCCAGCGATTCTGGTGGTCGAGGATCATTTCGACGATCTCGCGCACGCAACCGCGTCCTCCCTCGAACACCGAGATGTAGGCGACCCGGTTGCGGAGGTACTCCGCGCCGTTGATGGGGGTTATCGGCAATCCCGCCAGCTTGAGCAGCTCCAGATCGTCGATGTCGTCGGCGATGCAAGCACACTCCTCATCCTGCAAGCCGTGGCGGCTTTTGAACGCCTCGTAGGCTTCGAGCCGCGCCTCACCATCGAGGAAAAGATCGACCGGCCCGGTGGCTTCGAGCAGCGTCCGATACGCTCCGGCGCTCCGTCCGGCGATGACGGCAACCTTCATGCCGAGACGCAACGCCTCGCGGATGGCGACCAGATCGCGGGCAAAGATGGCGGGCATCTCGCGTCCCTCGCCGTCGTGCGTGAGTACGCCGTTGTTGAGAACGCCGTCGAGAGAGACGACCAGCGCCTTGATGCCGTCGAGGGCGGCGCTTATCTGTGATGAAGGGTCAGCCTTGTAGGGCTGCATGCCGAAAAACTGGAAAGAGCTCAAAAGTGTATCCGGTTAACGTGAATGAGAAGTTTCGCGAATCGACTGCATACAGCGCTGAAGCTGCATGAGTTCCCGCACCATTGCCGCGAACTCGCCGAGCGGAGCCTGGGTGGCGGCGTCGGACATGGCGCGGGCCGGGTCGGGGTGCACCTCGAAAAAGAGGCCGTCCACGCCCGTGGCGACGGCGGCGCGGGCCAGCGGCATGAGAAAGCGGCGGTCGCCTCCCGACACGCCCGCCCCCGCGCCCGGAAGCTGGACGCTGTGCGTGACGTCGAGGATGACCGGCCAGCCTGAATCGGCCATGATCGGCAGTCCCCGGAAGTCAACGACGAGGTTGTGGTAGCCGAAGGTGGTGCCCCGCTCGGTGAGCATGATCTTCCTGTTGCCGGTCGAAGCGGCCTTCTCGGCAGCGTACGCCATATCCTGCGGCGCGAGGAATTGGCCCTTCTTGATGTTGACGGCAAGTCCCGTCGAGGCGGCGGCCACAATCAGATCGGTCTGGCGGCAGAGGAAGGCGGGAATCTGGAGTACATCGACGTACGACGCGGCAAGTTCGACTTCGGAGGTTTCGTGAACATCGGTCAGCACGGGCATTCCGAAGGTCTCCCTGATCTCGCGCAGGATTTCGAGCGCCTCGCGGTCGCCGATGCCGGTGTACGAGGAGGCAGACGAGCGGTTCGCCTTGCGGTAGGAGCCTTTGAAGATAACCGGAATATCCTCAGCCTTGCCGATGCGGTCAAGCTCGGCGGCAACCTCCATCGCCATCTCGCGGTTTTCGATGAGGCACGGGCCAGCGATGAGGAACAGTCCCTTCGCTCCAGGCAGCGAAACCGGGCCAATCGAGAACTTTTGCATCCTTTGTCCTGTTTTGTTAAAAAGAGTTAACGGCAGTAGTGACCGAAGCAGGTTTGCGCAGAGCCGATGTTTTCAAGCCTTGAATTTAATCAATAATTTCTCTTTTCACTCTCCAACAAGAAGAGCTGTTTATGAATACCGCA
>JAAXWU010000169.1 GCA_013334855.1 Chlorobaculum sp.
GCGAGCGCGATCAGCACGAACAGCAGCCTCGCCGGCATGACGAGCAGACCGAGCACCGGGACGCCTACCGAGATGGTCTGCCGGATGCGTTCGAGCGTGCGCTTGAGCATGGCGTTGCCGAACAGATACAGCAGCACCGCAATCACGGCGGCGGCCAGCGGCATGATCCACGATTCGATCAGATTCTCAGGGTTCATCGTCGTCCGTTGATGGGTTCCGGGCACGCGGCCCTTGTCATGCTGAAAGGTAGTGAGGAACGCGAACGCCTGCAAACAGGAACGCCTCGAAGGGGGATATCTCCGAGGCGTTCAACAATAGCTGGATGAAACCGGTCAGCGCGAAATCTTCATCCGGTCGAACTCTTCGCGCGAGCGGCTGACGCAATCCTCGATGGCCATGCCGCCGTAGTAGTTGCCGGTCATGTAGAGGTTGCGCACGCTGCCGAGCAACTGGTCGGTCTTGGCGGCCCACTCATGGTGACCGAGGCGCAGCGAAGGCACCACGTTCTTCTTGTCAGTCGCGTGCTCGATCTTGGCGCGGCTGATGCCAAGCACCTCGATGATACGCTTGAACTTGGCGTTGTCGTCGAGGCCGGGGCGGAAGTGGAAGGCGAAGCCGCGGAAGTTGTCGTCCGGCACCGTGTCGCGCGATACCATCGAGAAGAAGGTGTCGTTCGGCGAGATGATCGCCGCCACCGGTTTGAGCGACACGTTGCTCTTCTTCACCACCACGCCAACCGAGTCCACATCGGCGTACTTGAGCTTGGTGAAGTGGTCAGCCAGCCCCGGATTGATGTCGTGCACCAGCCGCGCCGCTGGGGCGGATGGCACCGCGATGACGAGCGCGTCACCGGCGTACTCCTTGCCGTCGGCGGTTTTGACGACATACCTGCCGCCGGAGGTCGAGACCGACTGCGCGGGCGAACCGGCGTGAACCTCGATCCCTTTCTGCGCGGCGATGACTCTCGCCACGCTCTGCAAGCCGTTCTTGAAGGTGTAGTTCTTGAGCACATCCTTGCGCTTCTCGCGGCTCTTGAACATCATGTCCGCCGGAAAATCATCGGTCGGTTGCGACGGTACGGCGTTGAAGAAGTGGCTGATGGTGTTGCGGTAATTTTTCTCGCCAACAATCTTGGTGTAGTAGGAGCGCACCGACATGTTCTCCTTCTTGAGAGAAAAAATTTTCGGAGCGGAAAGCAGCAGCTCGAAAATATTGAGGCCCGACATGATCGACGACACCTTGCCATCCTTCAGGAGCGTGAAGGGCACCTTAGCTCGGGGAATGATGGTATCGGCAATGCCGCAGGCTTCGACGATGCCGAGCAGGTTCTGGTAGGAGCTGTAGCAGGTGTGCGCCCCCATCTCCAGCCAGAATTTGTCGCCTTTGCTCGAAAACTGCGGGGAGGAGAACGAACCGCCGACGGCACTCTCCTTTTCGATCAGTGTGGTTTTCATGCCAGCCTGCGAACAGTAAAACGCCATGCTGAGTCCGCTGATGCCGCCGCCGATAATGACTACCTCTTTTTGCGCCATGAGAAAGTGAGTGATGGTTCGTTTGAAAAATGATCTGTAATGTAGTGAAATGATTACAGAAGATCATGGCAAAACGTACCAGCCTTCACCTTCCTTCGTACCCCTCTTCACGATAATGCGCCACGTAACGGACGTAGTTTTCCGGCGACTCGGCGATGTTCTGGCGCTCCTCCTCGGTAATCGGGCGGATTACCTTGGCCGGAACTCCGGCGACGAGCATTCCCGACGGCACGCGGAAGCCCTGCTTGACGAGTGACCCGGCAGCCACAATCGACCAGGGTTCGATGACGCAATGATCGAGCAGGGTGGCGCTCATACCGATCAGCACGTTGTCCTCGACCGTGCAGGCGTGCAGCACCGCGCCGTGGCCGATGGTCACGTTGCTGCCGATGTTCAGCGGACCGGTATCGTGCGTCACATGCAGGGTGACGTTATCCTGCACGCTGGTCTTCTCGCCGATGGTGATCGGGCACACATCGCCCCTGACCACGGCATTGAACCAGATGCTCGAATGAGCGCCAATCTTGACGTCGCCAATGACGTAGGAGCCTTCAGCCAGAAAAACCGACTCGTGAATCTCCGGGTGCATCCCCCGGTATGACATAACTTTTCTCATAGTATCGCTTGATGACAAAGTTGAATGAAAAAATCCGACGCCTCAGGTTAGCGCTTTTTTACCCGGCAAGAAAGCGACCCGTGAAAAAATAGCAACGTTGTCACCATTCAGGCCTCAGAATGGAGCGTTCCAGAGCAGCATCGTCTCACCAATCGCTGCTCTGAAGCCCGAAAATCTCCTTGTAAGCCACGGCAAGCGTCAGTTGAGACACCGGCACAGTTACCAGAAGTCCAACAAACAACG
Organism: Chlorobaculum sp.; assembly: GCA_013334855.1. Taxonomy (GTDB): domain Bacteria; phylum Bacteroidota; class Chlorobiia; order Chlorobiales; family Chlorobiaceae; genus Chlorobaculum. Next base: position 2,392 of record JAAXWU010000169.1, read on the forward strand.
CAAGAACGCCGAGCATACTGAGCAAACCGATAATAAGCAGAAGCCCAAACACAGAAAACCACTGTTTCTTCACGACCTTCCGGCTCATTTCCATAGCCTGCCAGAACCCCAAACGCCGGTCAATAATAAGCATTTGCGAAAAAATGTAAATCACGGTAATGTATATCAGCGAAACCAGGAACAGCAATAACATCAGCAGTACAAAGAGAGTCGCTATATCATATAGAAAAGTATTTCCGGCAAATTCCCGTATAAATACAGCGATAATGACGACAACAAAAAAAATAATAAACACGATGACTCCTTGCACCAACGCAGAAGCAATCAAGGAGGTCCAATAACGGTAGCCGTGGAAAAAATTGCCGAATTCAGTTTTTTGACCAGACATCTGCTTGAAGGCAACTATGTTAAAACCGACATACAATGGAATGACAGCTAATGAGAAAAGAATGGAGAGGGCCATCATCAAGAAAAGTTTCACCAACATCTCAGGATAGATATTTGGAGAAGCTTCGTTTGTTACAGATCCAAAATCAAACAGCTTTCCGAATATTTGTTCTATCAGATAAACAGCAATGAGAAGCAGAAAAAATCCGATATACTTTCCCGGTTCCTGCCGGAACAATTCCCAACCCTGCTTGACAAAACCAAAAACGTCAACCTTGTACTCCCCCTGCAAGAGCCGGTCGTCTGATGAGTGACCGGCGTGAACGCCGCCATTGAAAGACTCCATGCTATCCTCCTTTTGATTAGCTGCCTGTTTGTTTCCCAAAACACGTAAATCAATACGCAAAATATACCAATAAACTACACAACAAACAAGGTCAAATTCAGCGGTCATCGCTCATATTGCTTTGTAAAGCCCCCTTACCTCTTCATACTTTTCGAAGTGCATCCTGAAGCAAGCTGCACGCATCAGTAACCAACGCATCGAAGTCTGAATAAGATTCTCCTTTCCCTGGCGCTCCTTTTGGCCTCGCTGCTCGCACCCCGCGCATCCTTCGCTTTCGGACCAGAGCCGTTGCTCATCACCGCTGAAGAGCATTCACCGCATTAGAAATGGGACGGAATACTCGACGACGGCCAAATGGCACAAAAAGTGCGCAGAGTTGCCGTGGCGGCGGAGGATGTTTCGGCATTATGACAGCGGAAGGATCGTTATATTAGAGGCTGAGTGGACAATCCTCCGAACTTGAACCGGACACGAACCATGAACGAAACCTCGCAGAAAGGGCCGAACGAAAAATACTGTTCCGAATGCGGCGCGATCATCCGGGCTAACGCTGAAATCTGCCCGAAGTGCGGCGTACGGCAGATGCCTCCGCCGTTCAACGTCAATCTCGGCCCGGTGACGCCCGGCGGACGAAACAGGATCGCGGCGGCGATTTTCGCCATCCTTCTCGGTTCGCTCGGCATCCACAAGTTCTATCTCGGCCTGACCGGCTGGGGAGTGGTCTACCTGCTCTTCTGCTGGACAGGCATCCCGACCGTCGTGGGCATCATCGAAGGGAT
>JAAXWU010000054.1 GCA_013334855.1 Chlorobaculum sp.
AGCTGATACGTCAGGGTATTACGTCGCATTTTCCCGACGATGGCGCATTTGGTGAGGAGTTCGACGAGCGCCCATCCGGCAACGGGCGGCGCTGGATCATCGATCCCATCGACGGCACCCGCTCCTTTATCCACGGCGTACCGCTCTATGGCGTGATGATCGCGCTCGAAGTCGATGGCGTACTTCGGCTCGGCGTCATCAATTTCCCCGCGCTTGGCGAACTCTGCCATGCCGAAGTTGGCGGCGGAGCGTTCATGAACGGATCGCCAATTCAGGTGTCAGCTATCTCGGAAACAGCAGCGGCCACGGTGGTCTTCACCGAAAAGGAGTACCTGCTCGATCCGCCCTCGACCCATCCGGTCGATCAGCTCCGTTCGAGCGCCGGGCTGGTGCGCGGTTGGGGCGACTGCTACGGCCACATGCTGGTTGCGTCGGGCCGCGCCGAGGTGGCCGTGGACAAGATCATGAGTCCGTGGGACTGCGCGGCAGTGATTCCGATTGTCACCGAAGCCGGTGGCTGCTGCTTCGACTATCACGGCGTGACGACCATAACCGGCAAAGGTCTCGTCAGCTCTAACCGTGCAATGGGCAAAGCGCTCATCGCGTCAATCGGGGAGCGCCTCCGATGAACCTGCTAATTCTGCTGATGGCGGTCGTAATTCTGCTGCTTATCGTGATTATCGCGCTGCTTGTGACCAGGTGGTCCGGCAAGCAGCGAGAAGAGATTGAGCGGCTCGGCAACGGCTTGCGCCGCGAGATGGCCGAACAACGGAGCGAGTCGCTTCAGCTCATGAAAAGTCTTCGCATTGTTGTCGAGGATGCCGTGAAGGAGTCGGTAGAGAAGGAGCTGGCTTCTGCCCCGCCAAGAAGCCGTTCGCGGAAAGGCGCTCGCAAGAAGGGGCAGGAGGTCGAACCAGGTTCCACGCAGGAGACGACGACCGCTGAAGACGAGGCCGATAACGGCGGATATGAAAGCCCCTTGCAGGCGATGCAGATTCCGCTGTTTTCGGAAAAACCAGTGCCAGCGCAACCGTCGGCAGCTCCGACGACCGCGAACAATCAGTCCGAAGCTGAAACAATCCACATGGGTTTCGTGGATGACATCCCGGAGGTTGAGTAGCTTGGCGTTATAGGTCTTATATGTCCTATAAGACCTATTCACTCAAAAGTCGGAAGAAACCTCAACTCATTGCCGCGGCTATCGCTTTGGCGAAGTTTGGGCCGTCGAAGTATTCGGGGATGATGTCCACCTTGATGCCGAGCTTTTCGAGCGCGCCGGAGGTGGTGGTGCCGATGGCGGCAATCTTGACACTGTCCGGCACCTCTTTTGACCCCATCGCCTCGAAGAAGTTGACGGCGGTCGAGGGGCTGGTGAATGAGAGACAGTCGAGCTTGCCTTCGGCGAGCAGCGATTTGACCTTCTGGGTCTCTTCGAGAGAAGGCTGGATGTTGTCGTAAACGGTCAGCTCCACGCAGATGCCGCCGCGTTTGGCGATGATTTCGGGAATGGTGCCGAGCGAGAGGCTGCCCCGGACGAAGAGGAAGGTTTTGCCTTCGATTTCACTGGCGTCGATGCCCGACATGAGGCTGACGGCGTCAGCGCTTTTGGGGAGCGGCTCGATGGTGACACCATGCTTCTCCAGATCGCCGCCGGTGGTTTTGCCTACCGCCCAGACTCGCGCCTGTTGCAGGTTCGGCAGCTCGTCGGACGACTCCTCAAGCAACCGTTCGAGGAAAAACTGCACACTGTTGGCGCTTGTAAAAAAAATACCCGCGAAACGGGTCAAATCGGGTACGCTCCAGCCGGCAACCGGCCTGATCTCGATTGTCGGAAAGACAACCGCGTTCAGGCCGTACTGCTCAAGCTCCCTCACAAAAGGCTCCGCCTGATGTTTCGGGCGAGTAACGAGAACGGTTTTCATCAGCGCGTTTTGCGGATTTCGGCGAGAATTTTCTCCGCGCCCATCGAAAGCAGCACTTCGGCCAGCTCGATGCCAACGGCTTCAGCCTCTTCCGGGGTGTTGACCGCTTTGGTCAGTTCGTTGCGCATGGCGGTTTTGCCATCCACGGAGCCGACGTACGCGAGCAGTTTCAGCGTACCGTCGCTGTAGGAGCCATACGAACCGATCGGAATCTGGCAGCCCCCCTGCAGGTGACGGAGCAGCGCCCGCTCGGCGCGACAGCAGATTTCGGTATTGCTGTCATTAAGCACGCGAACGATCTCGCGGGTCTCTGTGTCATCCGTGCGGGTCTCGATGCCGAGCGCGCCCTGACCAACGGCCGGAAGCATCACGTCGTGCGGCAGGATTTCGGAGATGCGGTCGCTGAATTCGAGACGGAACACGCCAGCGTAAGCAAGCATCATGGCGTCGAACTCGCCATCGTCGAACTTCTTGAAGCGGGTGTTGAGGTTGCCGCGGATGTCGAGAATCTGCAGGTCGGGACGCATGGAGAGCAACTGCGACATTCTGCGCAGGGAGCTGGTGGCCATTCTGGCGTTCGGCGGAAGGTCCTTGATGCCCTTGCCGGACTTGGAGATGATGACGTCGCGGGTATCTTCGCGCTCGGTGAAGGAGGTGATGACCAGACCTTCGGGCGTGCCGGTCGGAACGTCCTTCAGGCTGTGCACGGCCAGATCGATCTCACCGGCGATCAGGTGTTTTTCGATGTCCTTGGTGAACAGACCCATGTCTCCGATCTTGGAAAGAGGAGAGTCGAGCAGCACGTCGCCAGTCGTTTTGACCAGCTTGAGCGTGATGTTCATTTCAGGAAAGCGCTTCGAAAGTTCTGCTTTGGTGAATTCAGCCTGCCACAGGGCCAAGGGGCTGGATCGAGTGCCGATAATAAGCTCTTTTTTCAATTCGATGACAGATTGATTTTATTGGAGTGACTGGTTGGGTTCTTCAAGATCGAAGATGTTCCTGACGAGATTGACCTTGCTCGGAATATTGTCGGCGGTATCGACCGGAGCCTTGAGCATCTTGATCGGATGATGGAGAATCTTTTTCAGAATCCTGTCGGTCAGGTGCTCCATGCGGCGCAGCTCCTCTTCGCTCACCTTGTAACGGTAGCGTTCGAGCTCCTTCTCCTTGATTTCGATAAACTTGGACTGGAGATCGACGATGGTCGGACGCACCTTGAGGGTGTTGATCCACTGGCCGAAGGCGACCAGCTCCTCGTCGATGATCGCCTTGACCTTCGGCAACTCAGAGCGACGGCGTTCGAGGTTTTTGTCGATGATGTGCTTGAGGGCGTCGATGTCCTTGAGGAACATGTTCTGCAACTTGCCGACTTCGGGATCGATGTTCCTCGGCAGGCCGAGGTCAAGCATGATCACCGGTTTCAGGCGGCGGCGCTGCATGGCCTGCTGCATCTCGGATTCGTTGAGGATATACTCCTTGGTGCTGACCGCCGTGATGATGATATCGAATTCGTGCAAATGCTCCTTGTACGATTCATACGGAAGCACACGATTGGTGCCGAGTTCCTCGGCAAGCGCCTCGGCCTTGGAGAGCGTCCTGTTGGTGATGACGATGTTCCGGGCGTTCTTGGCGTAGATGTGCTTGGCTGCAAGCTCTCCGGTTTCTCCGGCGCCGACCAGCAGCACCTTCTTCATGGAGAGGTTGGAGAAAATCTTCTGGGCGAGTTCGACCGCCGCGTAGCTGACCGAGACCGCGCCTTCCATGAGCTTGGTTTTGGTCTTGACCTTCTTGGCGACGCTGAAGGCCGTGTGGCAGAGGCGGGTGAGCAGGATTCCGGCGGTTCCGACCTCGGCGGCGATGCGATAGGCATCCTTCACCTGGCCGAGAATCTGACCCTCGCCGAGCACGAGCGAGTCGATGGCGCTCGACACTTCGAAGAGGTGCCTTGCCGTGCCGCAGTAGAAGCGGCTGAAGAAGTGCTCCGGGCGGACATCCTTGCGGGCGTCCTTGTAGGCGATGAGGTACTCCTTGAGATAATCGCAGTTCACTTCGACCATCGCAGGAACCACGTACAGCTCCGTGCGGTTGCATGTGGAGACGACCATGGCCTCGCTGGCCAGACCGCTCGATACCAGGTCCGTGACGAATTCCTTGTTCTGAACTTCCGAAAGCGCGATTCTTTCACGGATTTCAATAGGTGCAGTTTTGTGGTTGACACCAACTGAAATGATGTTCATGGCAGGGTTATTTAAATGAGCCGTTCGTTAACCTTTCAAAAAGCTTGGCAGAGTACTTCTCCAAAAGTGTGTTAATATACCGCAATGTGGCGAATTTTCAAATCGAGCTTTCGTTAAATCCTCATTCCGTGAAAACTTGGCGTAACCAGGCTCATGATGAACAGGAGCGCCGTGACCAGAACGAAGAGCGCGATGAGTAGTACGGCCATGTGCTTGATGTCCCAGCCGAAAAGCGGCTTGATGACCAGGCTGATACCGTAGAGCAGCCAGATGATGCAGAGCGACACGAGTTTCGGGTCGAACAGGTTGATCACCTCTTTTGAAGCGTGTTGTTCGAGTACGCCCGCGATGATTGTTACCGACAGGAAGAAAAAGCCGAAGGCCACGGCGTGCATGATGAGCATTTCGATGGCTTCGAGGTTCGGCAGCCGCTGGAAAAGCAGACCGAAGCGGTTGAGCCGTATCTGCCGGAAAAGCACGAGGTACATCCCGCTGTAGAGTCCCGCGATAGCCACCGAGCTGAAGCCGAAAATTGCCGCGATCAGGTGCACGCCTATGCGCAAACCGCTGAATGCGAGGCCGGAATCGACCGTCTGGGCGCTCAGGATCGACGAAAAGAGCGCCGAACCGGTCGCGAAGGCGATCACGAAAAAGCCGGTCTTATCGCTTTTGGTGGTGAATTCGATGAACATATAGGTAATGGCGAGCGTGAGGGCCACCATGCTCATGAGGTTGTAGGTCGAGTAACTCAACCGGTATCCCGCCGTCGATGTGAGCAGTCCGAGATCGGCCACGTGCGTCACCACGGTGATGATGAGCGCCGGTTGCTTGAGGCTTCCGGCCAGCGGCGTCTCGCGGAAGAAGTGAATGCCGTAGAGCGCGGTCGTCACGATATAGAGCAGCGGCACGATTTGCGTCAAGGCAAAAAGGAGGCTGTTTTCAAGAAATATATTGGCCATGCGTAAGTTGGAAGGGATCGTTTCAGGGGGCGGATGACGGTAAATATTACGCCATCTTTTCTGCTGTACCGGTTTATGCCCGGTTCATTCAGCAAAAACAGAAAGAGAGCGTCTTCATTTCTGCCCGATGATAATTTTCAAAGGAAAAAGTGTATATTCGGCCCGAGTGAAGTCAAGCATTAAAATATAATTATTTATCGCAAAAGATGAGCAGGAAACAGAATATTCGCAATATCGCCATTATCGCGCACGTTGACCATGGCAAAACCACCCTCGTGGACTCCATTTTCAAGCAGACGGGCGCTTTCAGGGAGAACCAGCATGTGGATGTCAGGGTGATGGACTCCAATCCGCAGGAGCGGGAGCGCGGCATCACCATTTTTTCCAAGAATGCAGCCGCCCAGCACAAGGGCTGCAAGATCAATATCGTCGATACCCCCGGTCACGCTGATTTCGGCGGAGAGGTGGAGCGCATCCTGAAGATGGTCGATGGCGTACTGCTGCTCGTCGATGCTTTCGAAGGGCCGATGCCGCAGACCAAGTTCGTGCTTCGCAAGGCGCTCGAACTGCACCTGAAGCCAATCGTGGTCATCAACAAGATCGACCGTCCGCAGTCCGATCCGGTCAAGGTGCACGACCAGGTGCTCGACCTTTTCATCGCGCTCGGCGCCCACGAGGATCAGCTCGATTTCCCCTATATCTTTACATCGGCAAAGAATGGCATCGCCAAGTACAGCATGGATGATCCCGATGGCGACATGAGCCTCCTGCTCGACATGATCGTCAAGGAGATTCCCGCTCCCATTGCTGACGATGACGCCGGATTCCAGATGCTTGTCACCAGCCTCGACTACAATGACTATATCGGCAAGATCGCCATTGGCCGCATCTGGCGCGGCAAGGTCGCGCCAGGCAACCAGCTTTCGCTGGTGACGCCGGATGGCGTCGTGGGCAAAGGCACGGTCACCAAGCTTTTCCTCTTCGACCGGACGCAACGCATCGAGTCGCAGGAGGCGACGGCGGGTGACGTGGTCGCTATCGCCGGTATCGCGTCGGCCAACGTCGGCGAGACGCTCGCCTCTCCCGACCAGCCCGAAGCGCTCGATTCGTTCGAGATCAGCAAGCCGACGCTTTCGATGCTCTTCTCGGTGAACGATTCGCCCTTTGCCGGGCAGGAGGGCAAGGAGGTGACCAGCCGCAAGATCCGCGAGCGGCTCATGAAGGAGATCATGACCAACGTCGCCCTCAACGTCGAGGAGACCGACAGTGCCGATACTTTCAGGGTTTCGGGACGCGGCGAGCTTCATCTTTCGGTGCTGATCGAAACCATGCGCCGCGAAGGCTACGAGCTGGCCATCTCCCGCCCGGAGGTGATCCTCCGCGAGGAGAACGGCGTGACGCTGGAGCCGGTCGAGCATGTCACCATCGACGTTCCCGAGGAGTACACCGGCGTGATCATCGAGAAGATGGGGCGCAGAAAGGCCGAGATGACCCACATGGGCACTCTGCGCGGCGGCATGAACCGGATGGAGTTCGAAATTCCGACCAGGGGCCTCATCGGCTACAACCTCGAATTCACCACCGACACCAAGGGTGAGGGCATGATGTCGCATGTGTTCCACAACTACCAGCCCTTCAAGGGCAAGCTGCCGTCGCGTGAGACTGGCGCGCTGGTCTCCGCCGAAATCGGCGTGGCCGTTGCATACGCCCTTTCTGGCCTCGAAGATCGCGGTACCTTCTTCGTTGGGCCGAACACGAAAGTCTACGAAGGCATGGTTGTTGGCGAATCGACACGCGACCTCGACATCACGCTCAATGTCTGCAAAACCAAGAAACTGACCAACATGCGCGCTTCCGGTTCTGACGACTCGCTCCGGCTGACCCCTGCCAAGAAGCTCTCGCTCGAACAGGCGCTCGAATTCATCAACGACGACGAGCTGCTCGAAGTGACGCCGGAGAGCATTCGTATCAGGAAAAAAATCCTCAACTCCGACCTCAGAGCCAAAGCCACCAAGAAGGCCAAAGCGATGGAGTGAGAAGAGAATTGATAATTGACAATGGGAAAGGCTGCTCTATTTGGGGCAGCCTTTTTTGTTTGGCGTGGGCGTTGAATCGATTGCTGACGAAAGGAGTGGCTTGAGCGACAAGAGGGATTTGTGCCGATCCAAAACAATGCCGTGCAGCAATTCAGCGCTGAACCTGCTATCATCGAGCAAAGCGCGTCACCGGTAGACTGATTGTCCGGTCGGCCACGCGCTTCTCGTGTTTTATGCGTGGAAAGTTATCTGAAGGCTGTTGTCGGCAGCTTCGTTCATTGTGTAGGTGCCTTTCGGGCAGATGTTCAGACCCATCGGCGGTGCGGCGCTGATCATTCTGGAGGAGATGCTCTCGGCTTCCTCAGCCGAGCATTCGGTATTGATGAACAGGTCGAGCGAGTGCGGCTCCTTGCCAAATTGCAGCAGGAAGTGGTTGTGATCAACGAAAACAAGGTCTTCGTAAGCGTAGGTAACTTCGTGGCCAATCGACTCGATCAACTCCATGACGGTGCCCAGAGGACGTAGCGGTTCTGTTTCCATGATTCGTGATGTACTGATGACCCAGGAGCGCTTTTCCGGGAAGTCTCCGGGATCTGTTGTAATGGTTGTGCCGGTTTTGTTTTGTCTTGTTGTTGGTATTGTTAAAATGATAAGGTAAATTGATTGAAAGTCCTAAAAATAAAAGGACTAATCTTGCAATAATGTAATAAAGGAGGTTCGTATGGCGGTCAGCGCATTACAGACATGGGAAAAGGTTCTCGAATATGCTTCAGTTCCACTGCACGGAACCATGTCGAGAAAGATCAGGAAAGGGGTCAAACTCCAGATCAACGAGGGGAAGGTGTACGAAGATGCCGTGCTCTTTATCAGCGACCTGTTTCTGAGAGTGACCGAAGAATCGGAAGGGGTGGCGGTCAACACCTACTACGATATCGATTCGATAGCAAGCATCAGAACTTACAGCGCCAAGGAGTGACGTTCATTTGCTCGCCTCATGTTCGAGACATTGTGAGGTGTCGATCATGGATGGCAGAAAAATCAGAGCCATAAAAACAGCTCTTACCTTGTTTTACATGACGCAGAGTTACTGCCCGAAGGTTTACAAGCACTTCGGGCAGTCCCAACATGCAATATCAAACGTCTCGTCGCTTTTGAGTTAAAGTCAATTCTGTCAGACCGTGCTCATCCTCAAGGTTATAATAACGCTGACAAGAACCAGCACTGCGAGTATCGTGGCAATGATCAGGTAGGTTTTTCTTGACCATGCCTGAAACAATCCGATATTCAGCGACCGGCTTGCAATGATACCGGCGATGATGCCGGTTGCCATGCTTGCAAATAACGTTAGTACATCGATCCTGTTCCAGAGCAGCCTGACATCGAAAAACATGGCGGCTGCGATCAGCAATATCAGTGCTCCTATATATATCTGACGAGAAAGCGTGGATGTAGCGCGAATGTCGTAATGCTGTGTCTGCTCGATTGATTCCGCCGATCCAAACCACAGCCGGGGAAGCCATGCCATACTGAAAAGCGTCCGCATGACTGCCGTTACCATCATGACAAGCAGAATGAATGATATAGATAAGCCTGATCCCAGAAGTATTTTTTTTCGGAGTTGTTGTGCTGTTTTTTCAGTGTCCGGTTTCGGCAGTGCCAAAAGTTTGCTGTTACCTTCGGCTTTCTTTAAATATTCGTCATAATAGGTGATTTTGGCGCTATTAAGTACATCTCTCATAGCAGTTGCCATCGCAACGTTTTTTTGATTCGATGCGATCATTGCCGTTGCGGCTCTTCTGGCTGATTCCCCTTCAAGGGGTGTAGGATAAGCCTCCCGCAACACCAATATCATGGATATTTTATCTCCTTTACCCGCAACCACCTGAGGCGTGTTTTGCTTGAGATTGCCGAGCATGGAAAGAATTTGAGGCGGAATTTTTTCCGAGGTCAGGGCGATGAGGGTTTTGTTGAAGGGTATTTTTTTCGCATTCAATTCATCGAGAAGGCGGGTGAGCGGGGCGCCACTCATGGCCATTGCGTCGAGTGATTCCAAAAGCTTCATATCGACGCCAGGAAACAGCACCTCATCGTACACAAACAGTTTGCGATCGGCAAACAGTTGAGGAGTGTTCAGTACGACGGATTGCGCCTGATCGGCGGAAACTTGGGGTTGATTACCCGTAATCTTGCTCTCGGCCAAACCTGCCAGTACATTCTTTTGCGCGGTATAGACCGCCATGTTGAAGTCCGGATTGGAATCGAGCTTCATCTCCTTGCCTTTTCCTGCGAGCAGTTCGAGGCGAACAAGATCGGAAAGAATCCGTCGTTTGAGATTGGCGGACTCTGCGTCGCTCATGTTCGGCATGGCGGAACGCTGATAGAGGTACTCAACCTGGCGCTTGGTTATTTCAGTGCCGTTGACCACCGCCGCCACGCCGCTTTCCGGCTCCTTTGAGGTTTGATGAGAGCATCCGGCAAGAATGCCTAGCAGCAGGGCGAAGAGAAGAGAGGTGAGTTTTTTCATGCTGCGAAGAAATTGGATTATACCGTCATGGCCATAACTACACATGGAAGTAAAGATAACATCCATCTGGCTAAATTGCATAGAAAAATATCACTTTATTACTTTTAAGCCACGAAAACCCGGAATGTGCCGGGTTTTCGTTTTTCTCAAAATGACGCATCGAGTAAAAGCGTTATGCCGTGATTTCCTCTGTTCTGGTCTGATAGAGCTTGCGCCCACCAGCAAGCAACCCGCCGATGCCAAGCAGCATCACCGTCGCCGGTTCAGGAACCGGGCCTTGGGTTGTTCCTGCACCGCCTGTACTGACAGCCCAATTTACAGTTCCATTAGGGTCAAGAGAAGTAATTGAAAAACCGGTGAAGCTTGTGCTGGCTGACGTACCTGAAGCTGTCCACGTGGCAATATTGTTACCTATTCCTGATATAGCACCGGTCCAGGTTATACCATTATCGGAAAAAGTTGAAACGCTAGTAAGTAATCCGCCTGTGGTCAACGTCACTGTGCTTCCCAAGTCAAATTCGCCTGAAATAGCTGATACGTCATAATTCCAGGTGTTTGGCCCCGGGGCACCCGATAAACTTACAACAGCAGCTTCTGCCAGTGACGGCGCGAAGCCGGTCATAAGGGCGATGCCCAAGCCGATGGTCGATAAGAGTTTTTTCATGTTCGTCCTCTGTTTGAGTTGTTGTAACGCCAATTACTGATAAAAAGCTTCGCGTGAGATATGCGTGGTTCCGAACTCGTCACTCTGGAACTGTACGTATCTCAAGCAAGGCGTGCTTCTTTCAGTAAAGCAACGCAAACCGCTTCTATTCGGAAAAAAAATGGTAAAAGGACTACTGAACGATTTACCATATCCGATACTGCCGAAAGGTTTGCAGTGATTCAAGGGTACTGCTAAATCGGATACTACGGTTGGATATTAAGGAATATTATTCAACTCTGAAAGAATGGACTTGACTTTTATGTGCTTATTGTTAAATAATTTATGGGATATATATCTTTCTATGTATTGGCTCCGAGCACAAGCAGATGTTGTATAATATTTTTATATATTATAAGCATATATGAACCTGTGTTCTAATTGACGATATTATTGCACAGTAGACGAGCAATACAATACCATCGTTTTTTTGCCGAGAGGTTATTATAGTGCAGATATATAACAGACCATGCTAAAATCCAGAATAGCTTATCGATTATCCGCCACCACTCCAAAAGCTATCAGAACGGAGCATTGGTGAATAAATATATCCTGCGTTTATTCTTAACTGTCAACAAAGCAACGGGAATTGACATTCTATCATACGATCTGAATACGCTCGACGTATACTGATTTTATATCATTTTTCAATTTGTCATTTTACATTTCAATTGTGATCCTCTCGCTTCACGCTCGCCACGAAATCATCGGGACGGCCCTGCTTTGGCAAGCCGAGTATCTGCCGGGCGCGGTCGAGGGCGTCGTCGATGTTGCCATGAATGTTCTCTTCGCCGATCTCGTCGGCAAGTCCGTATTGCTGTATGGCAAAGATCGGTTGCGTGTGAACGCCGCAGAGAATCAGCTTCGAGCCTGATTTATTATAGTCTGCGACCAGCTCCTTCAGCATGTTAAGGCCGGTGGCGTCGATGCTCATCACCTTGCGCATCCGGAGCGGGGGCCTTGGCGACCACGTGCATGATGTACAGGCACATAGCCAGAAGTTCTGCTACGTGATGGCTTTTACTAAGCCAGAAACAACAAAAACCCAGAATGTACCGGGTTTTCGTTGTTCTCAAAATCGCTCATCGAACAAAGTCGTTATACCGTGACACCCTCTGTTCTGGTCTGATAGAGCTTGCGCCCGCCAGCAAGCAACCCGCCAATGCCGAGCAACATCACCGTCGCCGGTTCCGGCACCGGGCCGGAGGTTCCGGTTGTGGGTCCGCCATTCAGGCTCCAGACTACAGGGCCACTTATGTTCAGAGAGGTCACTGAGAAACCTGAAACGGTAATAGGTGCACCCGCTGCCGCTACAATATCCGCGCCACCCCAAGTCCATTCGGCAGTTGAACTGCCTGGAAGAATCGCTATGCCCCAGTTTACATCAGCAGGACCGCCCGCACCGGTCAAGACTCCTGATGTCGATAACGTAATTTTGTCATTTTTGAACAAGGTTGCAGTATCAATTAAAAGATCATAATGCCAAGTGTTAGCTGTAGGAAAAGTGCCATCGGATACAGCAGGATTGTTGACAAACGTGATGCCTGCCTGCGCCTGAGAAGTCGCGAAGCCGGTCATCAGGGCGATGCCCAAGCCGATGGTGGATAAGAGTTTTTTCATGTTTGTCCTTTGTTTGAGTTGTCGAAAAGCCAATGACTGACAAATCGCGTTGTGTGGAAAGCGCCCGGATGCGCGCTCGCCATGCTGAAGAAGATCAGAATGTCAAGCAATGTGTACGGTTATCAGTAAAAGCAACGCAAACCGCTTCTATTCGAAAAAAAACGGTAAAAGGACTACATAACGATTTACCATATCCGATACTGCCGAGAGGTTTGCAGTGATTCAAGGGTACTGCTAAATCGGATACTACGCTAGCAGTTTATGTAAAATTATTCATTTCTTAAAGAATATTTTTTTGTCCGTAATGGATATGAAAATGCTATGATCGGATATATTTATTGTGTATGCAATGCTGGGAGACAATGTGATTGGCGGCGATGCTTGCGTGTATATCTTTTTCAGGATATGTACACATATCTTGTTTCGCGATCTTCTCTTTGTGATGCTGCGACGCGTTGTCCTGCAAAGTCAGAGAATGCAGGCATGGTATTCTAAATGTATGTTTTACACTAAGGTGTCGATAGCTTGACTTGTCGGTTATTCGCAATTCAGCGTCCATCCGCTTTTCCGGCGTCGATGGACGGCGTGAATAAAATCGAGTGTATCGTGTTTATTCTCTCGATCCTGAGTGTATTGAATTTGTCTATCGATTATTCGCTTTTCTGTTTTTCTTCCCGCTTCACGCTGGGCACGAAACCCTCCGGGCGGCCCTGTACAGGCAGACCGAGAATTTGCCGGGCGCGGTCGAGGGCGTCGTCGATGTTGCCGTGAATGTTCTCTTCTCCGATCTCGTCCGCCAGTCCGTATTGCTGCATGGCGAAAATCGGCTGGGCGTGAACGCCGGAGAGAATCAGCTTCGAGCCGGATTTTTTGCAATCCGCGACCAACTCCTTCAGCATGTTCAGGCCGGTGGCGTCGATGCTCATCACCTTGCGCATACGGATAATGCGGATCGACGGAGCCTTGCCAACCACGTGCATGGCGTCCTTGAACTTCGAGGCTGCGCCGAAGAAGAAGGGGCCGCTGATCTCGAACACATCCACGCCCGCCGGGATGCTGCGGGTGGTGAGCGCGTTCGGATCGGACGAATCCTCCTCGTCCTTCAGCTCGCCAGTTACGATGCCGACGTTGCTCAGGCTCGCCATGCGCTGCATGAAGAGGATCACCGAGAGCATCATGCCGACCTCGATGGCGATGGTGAGGTCGAAAATCACGGTCAGCCCAAAGGTGGTGAGCAGCACGGCCACGTCGCTTTTCGGGCTTTTCAGGAGTTGGCGGAAGACGTGGTGCTCGCTCATGTTCCAGGCGACGACGATCAGGATGGCGGCCAGCGTCGGCATCGGAATCAGCTTGGCCCACGAGCCGAAGAGGAGCATGATGGCGAGCAGCGTGATCGCGTGAACGATGCCTGCAACCGGCGTGCGTCCGCCGTTCTTGACGTTCGTCGCCGTACGGGCGATGGCGCCGGTGACGGGAATGCCGCCGAAGAGCGGCGAGACGATGTTGGCCACGCCCTGGGCGACCAGCTCCATGTTCGACTTGTGCCGTGCGCCGATCATGCCGTCGGCCACCACCGCTGAGAGCAGCGCCTCGATGGCCCCCAGCACGGCGATGGTGGTGGCGGGCATGATGAGGTGGCGGATGGTCTTGAGGTCGAGCGCCGGAAAGGTCGGCGCGGGAATCGACGCTGAAATCTCGCCGAAGCGGCTCTCGATGGTATCGACTTGGAGATGCAGCATCCGCACGGCCACCGTCGTGACGACGAGGGCGATCAGCGGGCCGGGTATTTGCCGCGAGACCTTCGGCCAGAAGATGATGATCAGCAGCGCGACGATGCCGACGGTGAGCGTCTCGGGACTTGCCGTTGGAAACGCCTGGATATAGGCGGTCCACTTGTCGATGAAGTCGGCGGGCACGGTGGTCATCTGCAACCCGAGGAAATCCTTCACTTCGCTCGAAAAGATGATGACGGCGATACCGCTGGTGAAGCCGACGATCACCGGATAGGGGATGAACTTGATGAGCGAGCCGAGCTGCGACAGCCCCATGATGACAAGAATCACCCCCGCCATGATGGTGGCGATCATGAGGCCGTTGACGCCGTATTGCTGCACGATGCCGTAGAGAATGACGATGAAGGCCCCGGTCGGGCCGCCGATCTGGACGCGGCTGCCACCGAGAAAGGAGATCAGGAATCCGCCGATGACGGCGCTGATGAGCCCTTTTTCTGGCGAGACGCCCGAGGCGATGGCGAATGCGATGGCCAGCGGCAGCGCCACGATGCCGACGAGAATGCCGGAGATGATGTCGCGAACGAGCTGATCCCTGTTCAGCTCGGGAAGAACGGTGAAGAGTTTGGGTTTGAACATGGTGTGGATTGACCTGATGTGAAGGAACGGCAGCTCTCTGCGATCCGCGACCGGCAGTCGATCCGTCGCCCGAACGGGTAAAACCCGGAAGGTCTCGACTCTCCGGGTTCGTTCAGGTTGACGATGTTATCGGGTACTAAGCGCTAGCAGCCTGTCATCTGGCAAGCGGGCGGTCAGGGCATCGCAGAAACTGTCAACTATGTACAATGTATGGTTTTCAGGGAATTATCAAGGGCCAGCACGAAAATCTTTAGCCTCGTTGTCCGCCCAAGCCCGGATAGACTACGAGTAATACACGGCAGCGCTGACGTGGCGGAAGTTTCGGAGCAGCCTGTCTGGGTACAGCGAGCTGTTTCACGGCACAAGCGTAGGCTCTCGATAATGGCGAATCGAATCCGGCAGAGATTCATGTAACAGAATCACAAGCGTTCACTTTTTCTTCGCAAGTTCATTCATATCTCGCAATCACCATTGAAGAGCAGAGCTTTGTCGAGAGTGATGAACACTTCGTCACCTTTTGAAAGTTCGAGTTTTCGCCAGGCTTCGCGGGAGATTTCGGCTTCGATGGGGGTGTCGAATCCGGCGCATTCGAGTTCGAGAGTGATCTGGATGCCGGTGTGGCGGATGTCCCTGATGACCCCCGGATGGTCGTTGCCGTTCCAGATTCTCCTGATGCCGATGTCGTGCGGGCGGATGAATGCCTGACCCCTTTTCTCCTCATGGCCGTTCAGCTCCCGGTGCGCATTGGGCTGGTGTAGGCCGAGCACCACTTTGCCGTTTCGGACACGTCCGTGGAACATGTTAACGTTGCCCGAGGAAATTGCAGACGAAGGCGTTGGCGGAATGGTCGTGCGTGACGACGATGATACTCGAGGATTGTCATGACCGTCATGGCTGGTGATTGTCTCACAGTACTTCTCTTTAAGCCTGACTGTTCGTCAAAACAGGTACGCACCACAATCCCACCGATCCGTTATATTACTTTCAAAAAAAGGGTTAGCCCGTCAATGCCGATAAACTTCCAGACATAAAGAGAGAGCCGCCGCCGCCTTGGTGAGCTGGCTCGCATCATGATCGACGCCGTGGTGATCTTCATCACCGCCATCGACGCCGAGGATGATTACGACATCGCGACGCTGAAGCTGCTGAACGGGTCAAGCGAAATTCTCGTAGTCTCAGTTCGCCGGAACGACTTCGAGCACACCACGCCCGACCCGCATCTCGACGAGTTCACTGGCATCGCCGAAGGAGTAGAAACCATCGCAGAACTGCTCGCCTCAGGGGAGATCATCGAGGATTTCCAGATTTGAATGTCATTGTCCGTCAGATTCTCTACACTCTTGCGCAGCATCCATTCCACGTCCGGCGGCTGCGCCCCTTACTATCATTCCCGTATTTTCTTGATCAGTACCGAGTCGGATAAGGCGTGAGCACTTTGATGTGATCAGCGCCATCTTCCACATGGCGACGAGGCCGTTGAGCAGGATTTGCGGAAGGAGGATGCAGAATTTCCATAAAATCATGTCATTCCAATTTGTAATCATAATGATCTTAATATCCAGTTCCATCCGACGATAGAGTGAAGCATATCCGAGTTCTCTTCCATATGTTTCAGCCCTCGTGCGGACTGCGCAATGACAGCGCCGAGCGTATCAAATACCCGGTTAGCGAAGTATTTCTCTTGCAATTCATCCCATAAGTTATAGTGGACCCCGATTTTCAGACAGCGGTTTAAGGTGGTAACTTGCCCGAAAAGAGGGTCAAGTTATGAGCGAAAAGAAACGCAACAAATTCACGGCGCAGTTCAAAGCCAAAGTGGCGCTGGAG
>JAAXWU010000055.1 GCA_013334855.1 Chlorobaculum sp.
ATCACGGTATAGGAGATACTGGCAGATTCGAGATCATCAACAAAACGTTCGTGGGCACTGATTATTTCGACCTCATCATCTTGCCGGAATTGAACACCGAGATGTAGAAGAACTTCCTGACGCCATGTGCAAGCGCGTCATCAAGAACCGCTTTATTGCCAAAATGACCGACCTGCTCGCCCGTAAGACCATGCTGCGGTTTGTTGAGGCGCATGCAGAAAAAAACGTTATCCATTCCCGCCCCAGTTTCTATCATCGAAGCCAGATCAGCCGCATCTCCGATAATAATTTCTTCGACCATATCCAAAACCCCCGGTTCGAAATCAGCTCCTTCTGAAGCGAGTATTTCTCATTTTCTTACCAGCGCCCGCACCGCATAACACCCTTTCGCGATTGCTTTGACGACATACCTGCCAGAGTATCCCGACGCACCGGCGACGAACACTTTACGCTTGTTCATGATCTGAATCTTTTGAATTGACGCTGGATTAAAGCAGAAAAGCGATCTCTCGAAATTATTTTCAGATGAAGTTAACGAATCCATCCTTGAGCAATCGTCTAAAAATACCTTGAATTATTAAACCCTTTTTTTCAGGATTCCATCTTCTGATCATGCGTCACTAAGCGACATAATTGCCTCAAGGCTCTTACCACAATGCCTGTTTAACGCTGAGTCGGCATAAAGTTTTCTGCCGAAATCACTTTGTATATAACCTCATTATCGAACGTAATAAAAGACCAGATACCTTCGATTATCAAAATCTTATTATTACTCTTATGAGTATTTAAAACAATCTTCTCACTTCTTACTAATAATATATAAATACTTTTTATTAATATTTGTGAGTTTTAATTACAGCCATTACTCAAAGCTTTTTTAAATAATTGAAACATTTCAATAAAAGCACGACTAACCATAGAAATCACCATTAATTGTGAAATTATAATAAATATATAAGTGAATTAAAATTTTATTATCTTACATTAATAAAATTTAAAAAACACGATTAATCACAATAATGATTTTAAATTTAAAAATATATTTTATAGTTTACACGATTCATACTATGAATAATTAAATATAATATACTTATTAGATAATTCGATTTATCTTATTTTATTACAATAACTTAAAATATTCCATTAAACATATTACTTTTAACTGAATATCCTAATTAATGGCATTTATTATGAAAAAATGCAATACATTATTTAAAATTTTTATCGAAACTGATAAAAGGCTGAATCTTAAAGGCACACTATTTAGTGGACAGAGTTTTAACTGGAATCAAATACTGCCTTATACGGACTATTTTTCACATATAATTCGAAATACTATCCTTTTATTACGAGATTCTGGTGCCAATTGCATTGAGGTTTTAAGCAGTGCAGAACAGATTAATGGTTTGTCAATAAATGATTATTTATACAATTATTTTTCACTTGAAATTGACGAGAAAAAGGTAATCCCATCAGGTTTTAAGAAGGAATTTCCGGAGGTATGGCGACTTGTTGAACCTTACCAGTCTGTCAGAGTTATGCGGCAGGAACCATTCGAAGTCATGGTGACCTTCATGTGCGCACAAGGCATTGGAATGCACCTGATACGGCGTCAGGTTTCAATGATTACCGAGAAGTATGGGCAACCGCATGTGCTCGATACGGAAAAAGGAAAGGCGGTTTTCTACGGCTTCCCTACTCCGACAGCTCTGGCTTCAGCCAACCCGAATGAACTGGCTTTATGCACGAACAATAACCGGATCAGAGCGTCTAATATCATTGCAATGGCACGCTCTTTCGAGTCCGGAAAACTGGCATTGGCGTGCGTCGCTTCAGGCGACTGTCCGCTTGAGACTGTGCGTGAAACTCTATGCGCTCATAGCGGAATCGGTCTGAAAATCGCGGACTGCATCGCTCTTTTCGGCCTCGGACGCTTTGACGCCTTTCCCATCGACACTCATGTAAAACAGTACCTGTACGAGTGGTTTGGCATCGAAGCCGCCTGCAAAAGTCTGACGGAAAAGAATTACCGTTTCTTGCAGGATGAAGCCAGGAAAATCCTCGGTAATGATTACGCCGGTTACGCAGGCCATATGCTGTTTCACTGCTGGCGAAAGGAGGTAAAAATGATGAAAGCGTTCTGAGCAAAAAGGTGCCGGAGTGTTATTATGGGCGCTCATGGACGAAATGGACATGCATGGTCGGGGTGGACAACATGGACCATGCGGATGATTTAGGCGGGCACGTTGAAACGCTTTGTGGGGTTAGAGTTACAAGAAGTTCTGTGCTGTGATAAAATAATTTCAACTCATTTCAATCATGAAAAAAGTGCTTGTCGCCGGTTCGACCGGTTATATCGGGCGGTATGTCGTTCAGGAGTTCAAGAATCGCGGCTACTGGGTACGCGCTCTGGTGCGCAATCCCGACAAGATCAACAAACCCGGCCCACATCTCGAACCGGCGTTCGATCATCTGGCCGACGAGTTTTTTATCGGTGACGCCACAACACCGGAGAGCATTAAGGGCGTCTGTGATGGCGTCGAGCTGGTGTTTTCATCCCTTGGCATGACCCGCCCTGATTTCGTGCATTCGAGCTTCGATGTGGATTACAAGGCGAACCTGAACATCATGCGCGAGGCGCAGAGGGCGAAGGTGAAAAAGTTCGTCTACATCTCGGTGTTCAATGCACAGAAGATGATGGAGATCGAGAACATCAAGGCGCACGAGAAGTTCGTGGATGAGCTTCGGGCCTCGGGAATGGAATATTCGATTGTACGGCCAACGGGGTACTTTTCTGACATGGCGCAGTTCCTGAATATGGCGCGTAACGGTTTCATGTTCTCGCTCGGCGAGGGTGAAACTCGCTCGAATCCCATCCACGGAGCCGATCTGGCCAAGGTGTGCGTCGATGCCGCCGAAGGTGACGCGAGGGAGATCGACGCGGGCGGGCCGGAGATTTTCACCTACCGGCAGGTTGCCATGATGGCCGCCGACGTGGTCAACAAGCAGCCGCTCAACATCTCGCTGCCCTTGTGGCTGGCTGACGGCATCGCCGCCGTGACAGGCTTCATCAACCGCGACATACACGACATCGCGCTGTTCGCCACCACGGTCAGCAAGAACGACACCGTAGCGCCGCCATATGGCACCCACCGTCTGCGCGAGTTCTTTGAAGAGATGGCGAAAATAAACGGATAACTTGCGAAAACGCCGTTATTCCCTTCAAGACCATCAATCGGTTCAGGTTCGGTCAGGAATTCCTGACCGTTCCCCCTAACTCCACCCGAAGAATGGAAGTGCGACTGTGCCTATTTCCGATCTGTTCGATCAATTCTTTCATGCCTGTTCCATTCCGTTGAGTTCTGCAGAAAACCATCGACCATTGCAGCCTCAGCCGTCCACTTCGTCAAACGTTCACCGCTAAAAAACCTCCTCGTACGCTGATTATCTGTACTCCATCACTAACAAATATAGATGGCGAGGCTTAGGAATTAATTTCTTCTTTTATACATTAGGTTAGAGCATCGGCAAGGCAAGCGTCTGCTGGTGGTTTCAGGCTTATTATTTAATGTGTACAGATTTATCCCGCCATGGCACAAAGACGTAAAATCACGGCGATTGTCGGCCTCGAGCAGTACAATGCCGGTCTCTGGAAGAGAATCAAGAGCATGCTCGAAAAGGATGCCGATCTCGTTCAGTTGAGTGATGTCGATCTGGAGAAGCAGAATCCCGAGGCGGCGGTAGCCATCCGGGAGGCCGACTGCGTGTTCATGAGCATGATCAACTTCAAGGAGCAGATCGACTGGTTCAAGGAGCAGCTCGACGCAGGTACGAACGAGAAGACCATCTTCATCTTCGAGTCGATGCCCGAGGCGATGGCGCTCACCAAGGTGGGCAGCTACGCCGTCACCGAAGGGAAGTCGGGAATGCCCGACATGGTCAAGAAGATCGCCAAGATGCTGGTCAAGGGGCGCGACGAGGATGCGCTTTACGGCTACATGAAGCTCATGAAGATCATGCGCACCATCCTGCCGCTCGTGCCGAACAAGGCGAAGGATTTCAAGAACTGGCTGATGGTATACTCCTACTGGCTCCAGCCGACGCCGGAGAACATCGTCAACATGTTCCGCCTGATCCTGCGCGAATATTTCGGCTCGAACGTCAAGGTCGAGCCGATTGTCGATGTGCCGAATATGGGGCTGTATCATCCTGACGCGCAGGAGTATTTCAAGGATGTCAAGAGCTTCAAGGGTTGGGCCAAAAAGCGCGGCGTGAATTACGACAAGACGCAGAAAATCGCCCTGCTCTTCTTCCGCAAGCACCTGTTGCAGGAGAAGACCTATATCGACAACACCATCCGCACGCTCGAAAAACAGGGGGTCAATGTTTTTCCGGCCTTCGTGATGGGCGTCGAGGGGCATGTGCTCGTACGCGACTGGCTGATGAAGGAGAACATCGACCTCTTGGTTAACATGATGGGCTTCGGACTCGTCGGTGGCCCGGCGGGTTCGACCAAGCCCGGTACAGCCGCCGAGGCGCGTCACGAGATTCTGACCGGCCTCGATGTGCCCTATATCGTATCCCAGCCATTGCTTATCCAGAATTTCGAATCGTGGCATGAGCTTGGCGTCTCACCCATGCAGGTGACTTTCACCTACTCGATTCCAGAGATGGATGGCGCGATCTCCCCGGTCGTTCTCGGCGCGTTGCAGGACGGCAAAATCGAGACCGTGCAGGAGCGGCTCGACCGTCTGGCGCTGCTCTCGAAGAAGTGGCTGCGTCTGCGGGCTGCGTCGAACAAGGAGAAGCGTCTCGCCTTCGTGGTCTACGACTATCCTCCGGGCCTCGGCAAGAAGGCCACGGCGGCGCTGCTCGACGTGCCGACCACGCTGTATCGCATCCTGCAACGTCTGAAAAAAGAGGGATATAACGTCGGCAATCTGCCGGAGACGCCAGAAAAGCTCTTCGAGATGCTCGACCGGGCGACCGACTACCAGATCATGCAGAACAAGCCGGAGGCCATCAAGGTCAACCGCGAGAAGTTCCAGGAGCTGGCCTCGTACCACGAGCGCGAGCGCATCGAGGAGCGGTGGCAATCCTTCCCCGGCGAGATCGTGCCCATTGGCACCGAAGAGGTGTTCCTTGGCGGCATCCGGCTTGGCAACATCTACATCGGCGTACAGCCGCGCATGGGCGTGCAGGGCGATCCGATGCGCCTGATCTTCGACAAGGCCAACACGCCGCACCACCAGTACATCTCGTTCTACCGCTGGATCAGCCGTGAGTTCGACGCGCACGCACTCGTGCATGTCGGCATGCACGGCTCGGTGGAGTGGATGCCTGGCCTCCAGACCGGCCTGACCGGCGAGTGCTGGCCCGACGCGCTGCTTGGCGAAGTGCCGCACTTCTATATCTATCCGGTGAACAACCCGAGCGAATCGACCATCGCCAAACGCCGCGGTCTGGCCACGATGGTGTCGCACGTGGTGCCGCCGCTGGCCCGCGCCGGCCTCTACAAGGAGCTGCCCGCGCTGAAGGATCTGCTCACCGACTACCGCGAGCGCAACCACGCGCAGGGCGAGGATGTCGATTCGGTGCAGGATGCGATCATGAGCAAGGCGGAGCTGCTCAACCTGACCGACGACTGCCCGCGCAAGCCTGGCGAATCGTTCAGCGACTTCGTCAGCCGCCTCTATATCTATATCGTCGAGCTAGAGAACCGGCTCATCTCCAACTCGCTGCATGTGTTCGGTGAGGCCGGTCCGCAGGAGTCGCAGGTCATCACCATCACCGAGACCGTCAAGAACCGTGGCGAGAATGGCCGTACGCTGCCCTTCATCCTGCTCTCCAGTTCGAACAAAAACGGCCACTTCGACAGCTACGAGGAGATTTCAAGCCTGTCGCGCAAGGGAGACGACGAGGCGATCCGCATCAGGGAGTGGGCCGAAAACGCCTGCCGCGAGTTCGTGAAGCAGACGATGTTCGACCACAAGAATCCTATGCAGACGTTCGAGTCCCTCACCGGCGGCAGCAAGATTCCGGCGGAGGATGTGCCCTTCATCCAGCGCATCATCCAGGAGGGAAGCATGATGATCAAGGCGCTTGGCGACACGCACGGCGAGATGGACGCGCTCGTCAAGGTGCTCAATGGCGGCTATATCTCCTCCGGCCCTGGCGGCGACCTGGTGCGCGACGGCATGAACGTGCTGCCTTCGGGCCGTAACATCCACTCCATCGACCCGTGGCGCATTCCTTCCGAAACCGCCTTCAAGCGCGGCTCGCTCATTGCTGACGGCCTGATCGCGAAGCACGTGGCCGAGAACGACGGCAACTATCCCGAAACTATCGCCGAAGTGATCTGGGGTCTCGACACCATCAAGACCAAGGGAGAGGCGGTGGCCGTGGTGATCCGGCTCATGGGCGCGGAACCGGCCTACGACGCCTTCGGCAAGATCAGCCACTACAACCTCACCCCGCTCGACAAGCTTGGCCGTCCGCGAGTTGACGTGCTCATGCAGCTCAGTCCGATCTTCCGCGACGCTTTCGGTATCCTGATGGATCAGCTCGACCGCCTCGTCAAGGATGCCGCCAAGGCCGACGAGCCGCACGAGATGAACTACATCAAAAAACACGTCGATGAGGCGCTCGCCGAAGGAATGGATTTCGAGGTGGCCACCTCGCGCCAGTTCACCCAGGCACCGGGCGCATACGGCACCTACGTGGACGATATGGTCGAGGATTCGGCGTGGGAAAACGAGGGCGACCTCGACGACCTCTTCATCCGCCGCAACAGCAGCGCCTACGGCGGAGGCCGCAAGGGAGAGAAGCAGTCGGAGATTCTGCAGAAGCTGCTCGGATCGGTAGACCGCGTGGTGCATCAGGTGGACTCGACCGAGTTCGGCATCTCGGACATTGACCACTACTTCTCGTCGTCCGGTTCGCTCCAGCTTGCCGCACGCCGCAGGAACACGAAGACCTCGGACATCAAGCTCAACTACGTCGAATCCTTCACCTCGGACATCAAACTCGACGACGCCGACAAATCACTGCGCGTGGAGTACCGCTCGAAGCTGCTCAACCCGAAGTGGTTCGAAGGGATGCTCAAGCATGGCCACAGCGGCGCGGGCGAGATCAGCAACCGCGTGACCTACATGCTCGGCTGGGACGCCGTGACCAAGAGCGTGGACGACTGGGTCTACAAGAAGACCGCCGAGACCTACGCGCTCGATCCCGACATGCGTGAACGCCTCGCCACGCTCAACCCGCAGGCGATCAAGAACATCGTTGGCCGGATGCTCGAAGCGCACGGCAGAGGCATGTGGAAAGCCGACCAGAACATGATCGCCGAGTTGCAGGAAATTTACGCTGACCTGGAGGACAGGCTGGAAGGAATGGCGGACGATTAATGGACAATTGATAATGGATAATGGATAATGGAAAAAAACAGGGCAGTTCCGAGATGTCGGAAACCGCCCTGTTTTTTATCCTTCCCGCCCTATTCGGCCCATAAATCCCATTCGTCCGATTCTTCCCACCAACCTCAAATTCTCGTTCTCATGCAGCGGTTATAGCGGGCTTTCACCTGTTCGGCGAACCATCTCGTGGAGAGGTTCTTGCTGACGAATTTCGGGCTGTTCAGGGCGATTTGGGGCAGCTCGGCGTAGATCGGGTGTCCGTATTTCTTTTTGTACATCTCCGAGAGCGTCTTGTACGACCAGGTGTTCTCGAAATCGTAGCTTTTCTCCTGCCTGAAGTCCTTCATGACCTGCTGTTCATCGAACTCCACCCCTTTCTTTTTGAGGTAGCTCAGGAAGGTGACGAAGGTAACTGACGGCGAGGCGTTGCCGTTTTCGTAGTTCATCAGGTCGCCGTCCGTGTCAACCTGCCTGCGCGTCAGCCTGCCCAGCATCTTCTGGAACCCCGCGTTCCGGCTGGCGTAGTGGCCCGCATTGAAATCGGCGAACACATACTTCCAGTCGTCATAATTGTGCTTGAAGTCGAGCAGATAGGCCGTGCCGTAAAAGACGCCGCCCTTGCAGGTGTAGAGCATGTCGCGCACGCTTCCGCCGCCAGCGTTCAGAGGCTTTTTCGGATAATCCTCCGAGAACTTCACCGAAACCTGCATCGAGCCAGCCGTGGTGATCAGGTCGCTCGCATCCTTGTTGAGCACGAGCAGAATCGGCTTCGTGATGCTTGCGGAGGTGAACTCGTCGTACCACTGCTCGAATTCGAGTTCACTGCCAATCGAGTCGATATTCTCCCGGAAACTCAATCCATTAGAGGCGGTCTGATCAAGCCGGGTCTCAATGAGCAAACGCAGCACTTCGTTCGATTCCGCATCCTTGATTTTTTTGCGCAGAATACTCGCCATGCGCGAGCTTTTCGGCGAGATCGAAAAGGCGCTGACCTGCGAGATGACGGCGCAAACAGCGCTGACATGCTCCTTGTCCACCGGCTGGCCCAGCTCTTCGAGGCTCTCCTTGATGGCTCGCGCCCACACATCCGGCGACGAATTGCCCGGCCTGGTTGCGAGCACCATTTTTGCAATCTGTTTTTCAGTCAACCCTGAATCCTGAACGCCTGAACAGGCTGAGAGGAAAAGGGCAAAAATCAGGGTGACAAATGTGAAGCGGTTTGCTCTGATCATCTTACGGCTCCTTGTATGAACGGAGTTGGCGGATACAAATTTCGGGTTTCGTGACCCGGACGAGAAGATGTTAGCTACTTTAAAATAAGCATTTTTCGGTGCAGCTTCATCTGAAACCAGCAAACCCCGGAGCAGTGCCGGGGTTTGCGTGGGTGTGGTGCGTGAAACGCTTATGCCGAGGTCGAGTAGTTCGGTGCTTCCTTGGTGATCATCACGTCGTGCGGATGGCTTTCGCGCAGGCCAGCCGAGGTGATGCGCACGAAGCGGGTGTTCTCCTTCAGCTCGGCGATGGTTCTGACGCCGCAATATCCCATCGATGATTTCAGGCCGCCGATGAGCTGGTAGACCACCTCGTCGAGCTTGCCCTTGGCCGGAATGCGCCCCTCGATCCCTTCGGGCACATACTTTTTGGTCTCCGCCGAAGCGTCCTGGAAGTAGCGGTCGCTGCTGCCTTCCGGTTCCGACATCGCGCCGAGCGAACCCATGCCGCGGTACGCCTTGAAGCGGCGGCCTTCGTAGAGGATCGTCTCGCCGGGACTTTCGTCGGTGCCCGCGAAGACGCTGCCCATCATCACCGAATCCGCGCCCGCCGCTATCGCTTTGGAAATGTCGCCGCTGTATTTGATGCCTCCGTCGGCGATGATCGGGGTATCGGTTTTTTTCGCCTCTTCGGCGCACTTCATGACCGCCGTGAGCTGCGGCATACCCACGCCCGCCACGATGCGCGTCGTGCAGATGCTGCCCGGCCCGATGCCAACCTTGACCGCGTCGGCTCCGGCCTTGACCAGGTCGCGCACGGCCTCCGGTGTGGCCACGTTACCGGCGATCACCTGCAACTCCGGATATTTCTGCTTGATGATGCTGACCATGTCGAGCACCGCCTGGCTGTGGCCGTGCGCCGTATCGACCGCCACGACGTCCACGCCTGCGGTGACGAGAGCATCGACGCGCGAGATCGTATTGGCGCGAATGCCGACCGCCGCGCCGACCCGCAAGCGCCCCTGCGCGTCCTTGCACGCCTCTGGGCACTGCTTGCGCTTCTGGATGTCCTTGTAAGTAATAAGGCCCTTGAGGTAGCCGTGATCGTCGATGACGAGCAGCTTTTCGATCTTGTTTGTCATGAGAATCTCCTCGGCAGTCATGAGGTCGATCCCCTCCTTGGCCGTCACGAGGTTGGTCGTCATGATGGTGGTGACCTTCTGGTCGAACGACGCCTTCATGCGCATGTCGCGGTTGGTGACGATGCCTTTCAGGAGCAGGCACCCTTCCGGCGTGGGGCGCTCGACGACCGGAATGCCGGAGACCGAGTGCCGGATCATCAGCTCTATCGCCTCCTGGATGGTCGCGTCTTCGAACAGCGTAAAGGGATTGCGGATGATGCCGCTCTCGAAACGCTTGACCTTGGCGACCTGGCGGGCCTGTTCGTCTATGGAGAGATTTTTGTGGATGATGCCAATGCCGCCCGCCCGCGCAAGCGCGATGGCCAGTTCGGCCTCGGTGACGGTATCCATGGCGGCGCTCACCAGCGGGATGTTGACCTCGATCTCTCGGGTCAGTCGCGACTTGACGACGGTCTCCTTGGGCAGAACGTTGGAATATGCGGGCACGAGCAGGACGTCATCGAAGGTCAGCGCATCATAGAGAATTTTATCCATAGGGAGCCAGGTTAAGAGATTGCGGCGAAAATGAATCTGCCAATTTACGAAAGTGAGCACGGATTGACAACGCCGGGAAGCATCCGGGAGCGGCTCCCGGTGATTTTTTCTTTGCAGGAACCTGTCTGAAGTTTTTGAAAAAAGAAAATGGTTCGTACATTACATGCCTTATAAACGGAGAGGTCGCATAGTTGGTCTAGTGCGCTCGCCTGGAAAGCGGGTAGGGTGTAACAGCCCTCGAGGGTTCGAATCCCTCCCTCTCCGCCAGGAAAACAGAAGATGGAGATTTTTGGCTGGCTTTTTTCGGGTAAATCACTATCTTATGACCCGTTCTTTACATACGCTGGAGGATTAGCCTAATTGGTAAGGCAGCAGTCTTGAAAACTGCCGGGTTTGCGCCCATGGGGGTTCGAGTCCCTCATCCTCCGCACAAAATTTCAGGAGAGGTGGCCGAGCGGCTGAAGGCACCGGTTTGCTAAACCGACGTAGTTCGTATAGAGCTACCGAGGGTTCGAATCCCTCCCTCTCCGCACGAAGAAAAAGCTTCCGGCTACACCGGAGGCTTTTTTCGTTTATGGAGGTCAAATTTTTGTCAAATCTCATAAATATTCCGTACAATTGATGTAATCGCTGACCAAAGAGTCCCCCTTTTCTGAATCTCGAACTTCGCGCATATAGCATCATCAGAGCATTGCCCGGTTTGTGATCGTCCGGCAGACAGGATGGAACATGATTCGACAAAGGATACTGTTCAAATTGACTGTCCGCATTGTGGAAATTTCGCGCTCACTGGATCTTTGGAAACGGAACTTCCTTCACTTCTGAAGC
Organism: Chlorobaculum sp.; assembly: GCA_013334855.1. Lineage (GTDB taxonomy): Bacteria > Bacteroidota > Chlorobiia > Chlorobiales > Chlorobiaceae > Chlorobaculum. Next base: position 11,131 of record JAAXWU010000055.1, read on the forward strand.
AGCAGGATGCAAAACCCAAGCTGAGTCATGCTTTGCGCAGGTCTCAAGAATCTTCTACTCGACCGTTGTTTGATACCTATGCGGCTGAGGCTGCGCTCAAACAACCACTTCCGAGACCTCGCGAACAGGCCGATTTTCTCGTGCGCTGGTTGGCTGAGAATTCACCTGGTCCTGGAGAAAAAGTATGGGTGAACTATACTGATCATGGGGCTATCATTGGAGCCAAGAGTAAGGATGGTTTTGAACTCGTCATAGATCACTTGTTTGATAGTGATTTTGTTACTGGTCAACAATCAAAAACTTTAGGGGGAGGCGATAAGGCCTATGCAACGCTGACTTTCGCGGGTTGGGAGCACTATGAGGATCTTCTTCGGAGTAGGCAAGTTTATCGCAAGGCTTTCATGGCGATGCAATTTGATGATCCAGCGCTGGAAAGTATTTTAGAAAATGTTCTCAAACCAGGCGCAAAAAGAGCGGGTTTTGATTTGTACAAGTTGACCGACAGACCCACAGCAGGGCTTATCGATAACCGTATGCGGGTTGAAATTCAGGCCTCAGATTTTGTTGTCGCCGATCTTTCTCACGACAATCCTGGCGCTTATTGGGAAGCTGGATACGCGGAAGGTCTGGATAAGCCGGTGATCTATACATGCGAAAAGTCAAAGTTCGAGCAGGCAAAGACCCATTTTGATACGAATCACCACTTAACGATTCTCTGGAATGCTGAGGCACCGAATCTATGTTCAGAAGAGTTCACGGCAACCATTCGCGCTACGCTTCCGCATATAGCCAAAATGGACGATGGTATTGAATAACTGTTGTTTATATCGTTTCAAGCCAACATTCTGATTTTCCAGATTGAAATGATCCGAGCTTTTGATATTCATATGGCGCAAGGTCGGGTGTCGGGGAATTTTGTATTGCCGATGTTTCTCCTGGTGCTTCAGATGGTAATGGAGTGAAAGAAGAAGCATTTGCATGAGTTTGTATCGCCTGACCAGAAAGATATGCTGATTTTGACGGTTATGAGCCACGGGCGAATGAGCTGAATGAGAAGTTGTACCTCTTGCCTGACCTCGCCAGTGATGGGAGCGACTGGAGGTTGAAACTCTATGTCTTTGGCATTGATTCAGTGCATAAGATTGTGCTGGAGGCTATGGTTGTGGTTGAACCCGAGTCGGAGGTTGTGAACATTTCAGGTGTCTTACGGGCCGGACTCTATCGAATTGCTCGAAAATTTCAGTGATCTTGCGTCTGTCGGTCATGACGAAGCTATCGATATTCTGGCGAGGCTTTCAGTCCCGAAGCGTTCGATGGCGATATGAATTTTGGTTCCAGGTACGCGGTCAGCTCAGAAGATGACGTGTATTATCCTCTCTTGCTGTATTTTGCAGTGGCATTTGCTTCAGTAGTGTTCGTGATGGCCGCCCCCTCATTCGCCAAATTCCCGCCTTCGTGCACTTTCAGCGCTCATGCCGCGTTGGGAGTGAGTGCATTTGGCTGGTAACTGTTATCTTGCAGTATCATTAGCAGAAACCCACGTTATCATGAATCACTTTTTTCGTCAGCCACCGGCGCTGCTTGCCAGCCGGATCGCACTCGCTTTTGTCTGGATTTACCAAGGAATAGTGCCGAAGCTGGTTTGCCAGAGTCCCATCGAGCTTGGATTGCTCGCGCATCTCGGGCCGATGTTCGGTTTTCTCTGCTCAGTGATGGGGTATGGCGAGATGCTCTTCGGCGTACTTTTGCTGCTGTCGCCATGGCGCTGGCCGTTTCTCTTGAATATCGCCGCCATGCTCGGGCTGTTTGGCTACGTTTCGCTCACCGAGCCGTCGCTGCTCGTGCAGCCGTTCAACCCGGTGACGCTCAATGTAGCTCTGATAGCCTTGTCGATCACAGCGATATTGTCCATGCCGAAGTCCGAAGCGTGATAATACAGAAATCATAACGAACGATTCACACGATGCAAGCTCAATCGCTCAGAGGAATATCGAAGTCCTTTCTTGCCGTCTCCGTCACCATCATCGCTCTGGCGGCCATGGCCGGGGGTTTCGGAGTTCTGGCCAAACATGCATTCCTGCTCAAGCTTCATCCGTACATCTTTTTTGTCGGATTCGGCAACCTGGCCATTCTGCTTTTCAATCGGTACCTGACGGCAGCGATCTATCCCGAATTGCGCATCGATCCCGCGCGGCAGCGCCTCTTCATCGCGGCGGTGCTCGTGGCGCTTGTCATGGTGACAGTTGCCGTGGCGGCGGATTTGCCGCTCCTCAAGGCGGTGGCGGGCTTCATGCTGATCGTGGTCGTCCTGTTCCCGCTCTATGAAATCTTCACCACGCTCTCCGTCGCGGAGATATGGAACGAGGTGTCGGTGCGCTACTACATCTTCGATGTCATCTTCCTCCTGGTCGCCAATCTCGGACTGTGCACTCTCGGCCTGAAGGAGGCTTTTCCCTCGAACGGCATCATTCCCTTTTTCGTCACGCAATCAGCCTACTTTCTCGGTTCGTCGTTTCCTCTGAGTATCAGCGTGATGGGATTTCTCTATACTTACGCCTGGCGGCGGACGGAGAAGATGGAGCTGGCAAAGAAGCTCTTCAGTCTCTGGTTTTACATCTTCGTTGGTGGCGTACTTTTCTTCCTCGTGGTGATTCTCATGGGCAACTACCTCAGCATGATGCTCATCAGCCACCTGCTGATGTTCGGCGTCATCGCGCTGCTCGTCACGTTTGCCGTGTTTCTGCGCAACTGGTTTCGCAGCAACTTCGCCCATCCGGCGCTGGCCTTCATGCTTGGCGGACTGGCGTTTCTGCTTGCGACGAGCGGCTTCGGCATCATGAATATTTTTTACGGCCAGGGGATTCACTTCGGCAGCTATCCGCCCATTCGCGGCGACAAGATGTGGATCTACCACTCGCACACCCACTCGGCGCTGCTTGGCTGGATCACTCTGTCGTTTATCGGCATGATCTACATTGTGCTTCCAGCGATCCAGAAGACGGGCAACCTCGACCTGTTGCAAACGGGCGATCCGCTGGAGCAGTTGCTCGACGTTCACACGATGAACCGTGCGTTTCTGTCGCTGGCGATCATCCTCATTGCCGGGGTGGTGATCATCGTGAGCTTCTTCACCGGCGAGCAGATAGCGCTCGGTATCGGTGGTCTCGTTTACGCCACCGCAGCGCTGTATCTCTTGCGGAATCTCAAGCACGATCCGGTTTTTGAGTCAGAGGAGTGAAGCTGGCTCTGCATTTTTGATGATAAGCCTTTTCTTTGAAGAACAAGGATTCAGAAAAAAGGAGTATGCATGATACGACGAGAACACCCGCTGGTAACGATTACAATACCGATGTACAACAACGAGCGATACATCGCCGAAGCCATCGACTCTGTGCTTTGCCAGACGATGGAGGACTTTGAACTGCTCATTTATGACGACCATTCGACAGATCGCTCGCTGGAGATCGCCCATTCGTACGATGATCCGCGAATCACGGTTTTCAGCAGCGAGCGCAATCTCGGCCCTGAAGGCAACTGGAACCGCGCCATCAGGGATGTGCGGGGCCGGTACGTCAAACTGCTCTGTGGGGACGATCTGCTTTATCCCGAATGCCTCGAAAAGCAGTTTGCCGCGTTCGAGCTGCTCGGTGCGGATGGTGTGAGCCTCGTCTCGTCCCAGCGAACCATTATCGACCCGGAAAGCAAGGTGCTCATCAAGAAGGTCAATTTTATCGATGGCGGGCTGAAAACCTCCTCCGAGATTGTCCGAAAAATGGTGCGGCTCGGCACCAACATCATCGGTGAACCGGTTTGCGGGCTCTATCCCGCCAGCCTGATTTCGGCAACGAGCGGCTACAGCGCACGGATTCCCTATACGATCGACCTCGACTTCTGGGTGCAGCTTCTGCGCTTTGGCAACCTCTGGATGATCGATGAGCCGCTCTGCGCGTTCAGGATTTCCAATCTCTCCTGGTCGTCGAGGATCGGCGAGATGCGTCATGAGCAGTTTGTCGCGTTCATGAATGAGGTGGCGCTCGATGCGCATTTTCAGGTCAACGACCTCGATCTGTTCATTGGCCACTTCAACTCGGCGGTGCAGTCCATGACGAGCTTGATGGGCTTCAAGCTTTTCGCCGGATCGGCGGCTCAAAAGAGAGTTATTCCAGTAGAGTAGGCTGATCAGCAATCGATAAACAAAACGGAACAAAAAGATGAGATTGCAGAACAAAATCGCGCTCGTCACCGGAGCGGCGGGAGGCATCGGCAGCGCGACGGCGCGTTGTTTTGCCCGCGAGGGGGCGACGGTCGTGCTGGTGGACATCGACTTGGAGGCGTGCAGCCGGGTTTGCGACGACATTGAGCAGAATATCGGGCAAGCGTCGTGCTCGGGCGTCGATCTCACCTCCGAAGCGCAGGTGGTCGAGCTGTTCAGCAATATTCGCCGCGACTACGGGCGTCTCGATATCATCGTCAACATCGCGGGCGGGGACTGCGAACCGGCGGCCTCCGTCGAGAGCATCGACATGGAGCGGGCCATGAAGAATCTCGACATGAACCTCAAGTCGTGCATGGTGTGTTGCCGCGAAGCCGCGAAGATCATGAAGCCGCAATCGTACGGACGGATCGTGAACATGAGCTCGCTTGTCTGGCGCGGCAGCCCGAACCAGTTCAGCTACTCGGCTTCCAAGGGCGGCATCTTTGCCTTTACCCGCTCGATTGCTCTGGCGCTTGGCGGGTTCAACATCACAGCCAACGCGCTTGCCCCAGCGCTGGTCGAAGTCGAGGCGTTCACGCGAGCGCTCGGCCCGGAGCGATGGCAGGCGCTCGCCAAGGCCTCCGCCGAGCGCTATCCCCTCGGACGCATCGCCACGCCGGATGACGTCGCCAAAGCCGCGCTCTTCCTCGCCTCGGACGACGCGGCTTTCATCACCGGCCAGCTCCTCGAAATCTCCGGCGGCGCGAGGCTGTGATTCGATAGTTCGATCACTTTTCGTTATCCCATCGCTCGCGTCCTGCGAAATAATCCGCGAGCACGATGTCGAAGCCGTA
>JAAXWU010000056.1 GCA_013334855.1 Chlorobaculum sp.
TGAGTTGGTGGTAGTGGTGTGACAGACTCTGCATGGGAGATTTCAGCGAGAAGGTTCGACAAGGTTTACAATTACGCCAAGTTACCTGTTATTCACCTTCTTTCCACGAAATTCTGCGAAGAACCATTTATTTTGTTTTGCTCGATGTTATATGAAGGATTTTCATCGATCTTGTTCATCACAACTATCACCGGTGATTGCCCGCCATATTTTTCGATATGGCGTAGCCAGTAGTGTTTGTTACTGTCGGTTCGGCTGTCGAGTACCAGTATGTATATCGAACGGTTGGTCATGAAGAACTGATGCGATGTGTGCATGATCTCTTGGCCGCCAAAATCCCAGAAGTGGAACAGACAATCTTTAAGTCCGCGGTCCTTTTCCAGTCCTTTTATTTGTAATGCTTGTAGATTTACAACATTGATGCCATGTGTCTGTGACTCATTCGAATCGAAAAATTTACCCATAAGAGCTTTGAATAAAGAAGTTTTTCCGGCGAGTCCATCACCGATCAGATGCACTTTTATTTCCTGTAATGGAACAAGCGCTTCACCTTTTGATCGGGCTTCTTCAATCGAACGAAAATATTGACTAATGGCCTCTTTTCCCAGTTTGACGATTTCAGGAGGTGGCGTTTCGAGCGGATTGCCGAAAAAGGTGATAAAACCGATTTTGCCTGAATAGTGCCAATCCCACTCTATTCCCATTGCAAAGCCGGTAATCTTTAAGGGCAATTTTTTTATTGGATTGTGTGACAGATTCAGCAAAGTCAGTGACCGCTGCATGTTTGATGAGGCAAGCGGTAAAATGTCGCTGATCTGGTTGTTGTTGAGGTTGAGTTCCTGAAGTGAGCTCAGTGAAGCAAGCGGCGAAATGTCGCTGATCTGATTGTGGTCAAGCGAAAGGTAAAGAAGCGAGCTGAGTGAAGCAAGCGGTAAAATGTCGCTGATCTGGTTGTTGTTGAGGTTGAGTTCCTGAAGTGAGCTCAGTGAAGCAAGTGGTAAAATATCCCTTATCTCGTTATCGAAGAGCCTAAGTGTCTGAAGTGAGCTGAGTGAAGCAAGCGACGAAATATCTCTGATTCGATTCCTATCGAGCAAGAGTGTTTGAAGTGAGCTGAGTGACGCGAGCGGTGAAATGTCGCTGATCTGGTTGTTGTCGAGTCGGAGTTTCAGGAGTGAGCTGAGTGAGGCAAGCGGCGAAATATCGCTAATCTGGTTGTTGTTAAGCAAGAGTGTTTGAAGTGAACTGAGTAAAGCAAGTGGTTTAATGATTTGATCGAGTTGTTTTATTCCACATTCAGATAGAGCCAATTTCGTTACTTGCTGACGTTTATTGAGCCAATATTCTTTTTTATTTAAAAAAATATTATCAAGACTCAACTCCACATGATCACGAGCATTAAGCTTCACGCCGAGTTCCTGCTCGATCTGCCGGATGATGTCGAGGTCGCTCATGGCTCTCCTTCCCGTTTAAAATGAGGTAATCTCTCGCTGTTGAAATATACGGCAAAATTGAGACGCTATCCACCTCCCCCCGAATTTTCAGGAACGTAACGACTTGCCGACTTGGTTAGTGTTGTCTGTCGCGTATCTTTGCGTGACTTGAAGGGACGGTGGCGCTGTTTTCCGTTTGCGCCTGCAATTTTTCGGAGGAGTTTTTGCCATGATGCCCAGCCCTGTGATTACGATTCTCGCCGTCAATACCGGCTCGTCGAGCATCAAGTTCTCGCTCTACGAGAGCGGCAAGAAGGAGGAGCTGCTCTTTTCCGGGTCGCTGACCCGCATCGGGCTGAAGGACGGGCGCTTCTCCGTGACCGATCCGCAGGGGCGGTACATCGACTGCGAGCGGGTTGACGCCCCCGATCATGCGGCGGCGTGTCGGCACGTTTTTTCGTGGATCAAGCGGCACGGCCCCGGCATTCCCGATGCGGTGGGCCACCGGGTGGTGCATGGCGGGCCGCTTCACACTGCGCCCGAAAAGGTCACGCCGGAACTGCTCGACTCCATCGCCGAACTCATCCCCTACGCTCCCGAACATCTTCCCCAGGCACTGAACGCGATCCGCCACGCCGCTGCCGGGCTGCCGGGTGTCTTTCAGGTGGCCTGCTTCGACACGGCGTTCCACAGCGCCATGCCTGCCATCGCGAAGCTCTGCCCCATCCCGGAGGAGTTCCGGCGCGAGGGGGTGCAGCGTTACGGATTCCATGGCCTTTCCTATCAGTACATCCTTAATGAGCTGAAGGCGCAGGGCGATCCGTTTGCACGGAAGGGGCGCGTGATTCTGGCGCATCTCGGCCACGGGGCGAGCATGGCGGCGGTGCTCGACGGGCGGAGCGTCGAGACGACGATGGGCTTCTCGCCTGCGGGCGGCATGGTGATGAGCACGCGCACGGGCGACCTCGATCCGGGCGTGGTGCTCTTCCTTTTGCAGCAGGGTCGTCTCGACGCGGAGGGGCTGCGGGAGTTGGTCAACAAAAAGTCCGGCCTGCTGGGCGTCTCCGGCCTGAGCGCCGACATGCGCGACCTGCTCGACGCCGAATCAGACAACGAACAGGCCCGCATGGCCGTGGAGCTGTTCTGCTACTCGGCCCGCAAGCACATCGGCGCGCTCGTGGCGGTGCTCGGCGGTCTCGATATGATCGTCTTCACCGGCGGCATCGGCCTGCACTCGCCGGAGATCCGCGAACGCATCTGTGCGGGACTCGAATTTCTCGGCGTCAGGCTCGATCAGCAAAAGAATTTGAATCACCCCGAAATCATTTCGACGGATGACAGCCCGGTTATCGTCAGAGTGATGGAAACGAATGAAGAGGTGATGATTGTTAGAGAAACGAGAAGTGTTCTTGAAGTTGGTTGACTGTGATGCCGATATGGTGTGGTTACCGGTTTGGCAATGAACAGTGTGTGAAGGGATTGGGCTGAAGCCCTGGATTCATTATGATTATCTGACCACGTTTCGAAAGTTTTTGCGACGGGGCGAATGAATGCAAGAGTAAAAAAGGTGGAAGCCCAGACTCCCACTCTGACAGCGTGGAAAACTGGACTTGGTATGAGAGAAATAAACGGATGATCCGGAAGATTTCCGGATTGGTCTGATCTTGCAAATGAAAAGAAACAACTGATGACATATAACAACGCTCCGCTTTCCGAACGTGAACTTGAACTGATGAATGGCTGGTGGAGGGCGGCCAACTACCTCTCGGTAGGCCAGATCTACCTGATGGACAATCCGCTGCTGAAGCAGCCGCTTTCGAAAGAGCATATCAAGCCCCGCCTGCTCGGCCACTGGGGCACCACTCCTGGCCTCAATTTCCTCTACGCGCATCTGAACCGCATCATCCGCAACCGCGATCTCGACATTGTCTATATCGCCGGGCCGGGGCATGGCGGGCCTGCGCTCGTGGCCAACGTCTGGATGGAGGGGACATACAGCGAGTACTACCCCGACGTCTCGTTCGACGAAGCGGGCATGACGCGGCTCTTCCGGCAGTTCTCGTTTCCCGGCGGCATTCCGAGCCACGTCGCGCCGGAAACTCCCGGCTCGATCCACGAGGGCGGCGAGCTTGGTTATGCGCTGTCACACGCTTACGGCGCGGTGTTCGACAATCCCGATCTCGTCACGGCCTGCGTCATCGGCGACGGCGAGGCGGAGACGGGGCCGCTCGCCACGGCGTGGCACAGCAACAAGTTCCTGAACCCGGAGCGCGACGGGGCGGTGCTGCCGATCCTGCACCTGAACGGCTACAAGATCGCCAACCCGACCGTGCTGGCGCGAATTTCGCACGACGAGCTGGAGAAGCTCATGATCGGCTACGGCTACACGCCCTGCTTCGTCGAGGGGGACGATCCGGCGGCGATGCACCAGGCGATGGCCGCCACGATGGATCGCTGCTTCGACGAGATCGCCGAAATCCAGCGCCGGGCGAGGGTCGAGGGCGTCACCGAACGCCCGATGTGGCCGATGATCGTCTTCCGCTCGCCGAAGGGGTGGACGGGGCCGAAGGTGGTTGACGGCAAACCCGCCGAGGGAAACTGGCGCTCGCATCAGGTGCCATTCAGCACGGTGCGCGACAATCCCGAGCACATGGCGCTGCTGGAGTCGTGGCTGAAGAGCTACCGCGCCGAGGAGCTGTTTACGCCAGATGGCGTACTCTTGCCGGAGCTTCAGGAACTCGCGCCGAAGGGCAAAAAGCGCATGGGCGATATTCCCCACGCCAATGGCGGCCTGCTCCTCAAGGAGCTGCGGATGCCCGATTTCCGCGACTACGCGCTCGACGTGCCGAGGCCCGGCGCGGTGGAGGCTGAAGCGCCGAAGCCGATGGCCCGCTTCCTGCGCGACATCATGAAGATGAACGAGAAGATGGCCAACTTCCGCGTCTTCGGCCCGGACGAGACCGCCTCGAACCGCCTCGGCGACCTCTTCGATGAGACCGACCGCACCTGGATGGCAACGATGATTCCCGGCGACGACCATCTTTCACCCGATGGCCGAGTGATGGAAATCCTCTCCGAGCACACCTGCCAGGGCTGGCTCGAAGGGTATCTCCTGACGGGTCGCCACGGCTTTTTCTCCTGCTACGAAGCGTTCATCCACATCATCGACTCGATGTTCAACCAGCACGCCAAGTGGCTCAAAGTGACCGACAGCGAGATTCCGTGGCGGCGGCCCATCGCCTCGCTCAACTACTTCCTCACTTCGCACGTGTGGCGGCAGGATCACAACGGCTTTTCGCATCAGGATCCGGGCTTCATCGACCACGTGGTGAACAAAAAGGCCGAGGTGATCCGCGTCTATCTGCCGCCGGACGCCAATACGCTGCTTTCGGTGACGGATCACTGCCTGCGCTCGCGAAACTACATCAACGTGATTGTGGCGGGAAAACAGCCCGCGTGGCAGTGGCTCGACATGGAGGCCGCCGTGCGGCACTGCACCAGCGGCATCGGCATCTGGGAGTGGGCCTCGAACGACGCGGGCGGCGAGCCAGACGTGGTGATGGCCTGCGCGGGCGACGTGCCGACGCTCGAAACGCTGGCGGCGGTGAAGATTCTGCGCAACCTCGCGCCGGAGCTGAAGATACGGGTGGTCAACGTGGTCGATCTCATGACGTTGCAGCCGAAGGAGGAGCATCCGCACGGTCTTTCGGATCGCGACTTCGACGATCTCTTCACCACCGACAAGCCGGTCATCTTCGCCTATCACGGCTACCCGTGGCTGATCCACCGGCTGACCTATCGCCGCACGAACCATCCGAACCTGCACGTGCGCGGCTACAAGGAGGAGGGCACGACGACTACGCCGTTCGACATGGTGGTAATCAACGACCTCGACCGCTTCCATCTGGTAGCCGACGTAGCCAACCGCGTGGAAAGCCTCAGGCCGCAGGCAGCGTACATCAAACAATACGTCCGCGACCGCCTGATCGAGCACAAAGAGTACATCACGAAGTATGGCGAGGATATGCCAGAAGTGAGGGATTGGAAGTGGGAGGATTGATTTTGGGGGTGATAAAAAAGCGGTCTGTGATGGGCCGCTTGATTGTATGGATGTGAAAGAAAAAAATCATTATATTCTGAATGCGAATATATCTATTTTTTTTATAGCATCTTATGATAAGAATCTCAGTATTTTATTAGATACTTCGAAAACGTCTTTAAGCTCACATTCCCAAACAGTTAATACGGACCAACCAGCTGTTCGAAGTTTTTCAATATTCTCTTTATCTCTTTCAATATTTTTTATCAACTTTGGTAACCAATAATTATTTCGACTTTTTGGCATTTTGTACTTTCCACATCCATGCTGGTGCCAAAAGCAGCCGTGAACAAATATTGCCTTTTTCTTGCTTATAAATGCGATATCAGGTTTTCCTGGCAAATCAACCCGATGGAGCCGATAAGCTGCAAATCCTATTTCTCGCAAAATCTTGCGCAAAATAAGTTCAGGCTGAGTATTCTTTGATCTGATTCGCCCCATCCTTTCGCTACGTGCGGATGGGGACAATGTGTCCGTCATCAGCTTTTACCAAGGAATAAAACTTTAGAAGGCGTCCAATCTTTCGCATATTTATCAGCACGACAAAGCCATTCCTTGATACGCTGGCTTGGGGAAACAGAAACACCCCAATATTCAACGAAAAGAGCATCATCCATGCGCATTGCTGCTTCTTGTATTTCGTCCTCTAAAAGTTCTATGGCCCGTTGTATATAGATTCCGCCTTTATCGTCGTTTGTCGGGTTTGCCACGCTACCGGCAGAAAACATATCGCGAGTTTGGTGCGCCAAAACGCCATGAAAAGTTAAAAGATATAGAACAACATCATCATATTTGTTTCGAGAACGTCCCGAAGATACGATCTCAGGACACAACAAAATAGCTTCAGCACGTAATTTTTTCTTTTCCTCGTTCGGGAGTTTTGTGTATAAACGAGCTTGTATGGGAAGAGTGTGTTCCTCACCAGGTCGGTCTTCCAACCACCACAATCTTTCGCCTGATTTTAACCGACCCCGAGCATAATTGCGAATATACTCCATTTTTTCGTGCATCTCAGCAATTCTAAAATCATCGTATGATATACCCATTTGAGCAAACAATGATTTTTCAGCTCCAATTTCCACCTCAAACCTTGGAACATGGGAAGTGCGGACATGCATCACAGACCTTTCATATTCGCCCCACTTTACGGTTGGAATACCACCCATCTTACCGAACACGATGTAGACAACTTTAACAGAGCCAATGCGGTTTGTTTCAAGAACGCTGTTTGCAACGCTTCGCCATGTATCATTGGTTGTAAACTTCACTTCGATCCCAAATTGTCCAACAGCTATATCAGGAAAAGCTTGTGGGTGAGGGTTGAAGTCTATTTCTATTCCATTTTCGATAATACGATCCCTGACTACTTCCCGGACTCGACCCTCGAACTCCTTTGCGGATGTGAACGGTGTATTTCTGGCCTCTTGGGTTAGTTGCTCAACAATCAAGTCCAGTAACTTTTCAAATTCATACTTTGTCATTCTTTATTGGATCATGGCTTAATTGAAGCAGCAACGGCTTTAGCGATATGCCAAGCCAAAACTGGAGGAACAGCATTCCCAATTTGGCGCTCAGTTTCTCGAAGCTTCGACTCAAAGATAAAATTATCAGGAAACGACTGAATACGAGCTGCCTCACGCATGGATATGCGCCGCGGCAGTTCATAATGCCACTGGATATTCCCATGGCATTCAGCTCGAATGGTGTAACCTGCGCGATCAGCTATTAGTCTTCTATCGCCTTGATCAGGACTACGGTTTGCTCGGCTCCAGATATGATTGAATGATTCATTTTCGGGAATATCTATTAAATCATGAATAGCATCCATGGCCGTAACGTATTGATTTGTGGCCAATATTGGCTTAGGATGTTCAAAAGGTTTAACACCCGGATAAGTCCCAACAATAAAAATACGCTCGCGGGTTTGTGGAACGCCGAAATCAGCAGCAAGATAAAGTTGGTATGTTACTTCATATCCTATTGAACGAAAGTCTGCTAATACTTTACGAAGCGCATCGGCATGGTGACGCATTAGAAGACCTTTTACGTTTTCTGCAACGAATATTTTTGGTTTGATTCGCTCAACAGCTTCAACCATAGCGCGATATAAGCCACTACGCTTACCTGAAATGCCAGCGCCTTTTCCGTTCACGGAAATATCTTGACACGGGAATCCTCCGATAACAACATCGGCTTGAGCTGGAAGTTCTTCTATAAGTCCCCAAATATCGCCTTGCTTAATGTGCTCGCTAACGTTAAGTCGATAAGTCTTGCATGCGGAATCATTAATCTCACAGGCCCACTTAATTTTAAACGGATGGCGGTTATATAGATGGCCAAGAAAAGTAAAGCCTCCTTGGAAACCTAAATCCATCCCGCCACAACCCGAAAATAAAGACACCACATCAATATTACGCCGCTCAAGTTGAATAGGTCTGCGAGTGTGGTGATTTTGAAGAAGACGTGATTTATCACAAACTCTTACGGAGTCTAAAGCGATATTCCCATTCATATATATTTCCGTTCCCTCTTATAATTACCAGAAAGCTATAGCAAATACTGATATAATGTAGTGTTTCGTCAGAAAAAAGCCATATGGACGAAGCGGGAATGCACTATGGTAATCCGAAGGAGAAGGGCAGTCCCGACAGGTCGAGAGACTGCACTTGCGGATTCATGCTATTTGATCACCAGCGGCGGGAATTGGGCCATGATTTTTGTAACTACTTCGTCGATGTCGCGATGCATCTGGATGGATGAATCGTAATCCCTCAGGATACCCCTCGCTATGCCGCTCCAGGCGATGTCGTCGGTTCTGCTGTCGATGATGTCGATGATGAGCGTCCCCTCTTCGTAGTAGCTGACCGCCGGGTACGGATACGGGTCGTACCAGAAGGTCGTGTAGCCGCGCCGTCCCCAGCGGTGGTAGTAGCCGCTGCTGTACGCGAAGCCCACCGGCGGAGTGACCACCACCCGCTCCCGGACTCTCGCATGAGGCGCAACGGTGAAATCGACCGGGCCGGACTCTTGCAGCACGAACCCTTTGGCGGCAAGTTCGCGATCCACCGCCGATCTGATGTGCTTGTAAATGAGCGGGTTGCGGGCAAGAATGTCGTCGTCGATGCCTGCGCTGCCCTCGCTCGACCAGCGGTAGGTTTTGTACTTCTCGAAAGACAACGAACGGTCGTAATCGCTGACGACCGTGTAGGTTGAGCACCCCGCAAGCATCAGCAGGGCGATCATCGGGAAAATCCAGAAACGTGCGCTCATGGTGACTCCTCCTCGGTTCATCGATTAAAGGAACAATGTTCTCCCTCTGTGATTTATTCGACGTCAGCGGTTCAAAAAACCTGCAACGCACGTTTGAGCGGATAAAATCCTTTCCATGAACGGATGTTGTTTACAGACATTTCACATTGCCAAAATCGCCATCGAAATCGAAATCGCTTTGCTCTTACCGCCAGGAACCCGGACTCCGTCATCGCGAAACCGACAGGTCGTGATCGTGGCGATCCATCGACTTTGAGTGCGTTGTTCAAGGTATGTGTGCGGTAACGGAGCGGATAAAATCCTCGCAAAGAACAAGGCGCGACGTCAAAAGAAAGAATCACGCCACATCGAGCGGACTACTTCATGAACGTCAGAGACCGGAGGTTTCCGGGCGTATCTTTTTTCATCATCAAGACGGAGTATTTTTCATGGATATTGGCGGGCCTGAGCTTTTGCTTATTTTAGCGGTCATACTGGTGCTGTATGGCGGCCAGCAAATTCCTGAACTTTCCAGAGGGCTTGGCAAGGGCATGAGGGGAGTTCAGGAAAGCGCAGACCGACACCGAATCGGAGTTTCACAAAGCGACGAGTGAGGTTTCGGATAGCGTCAAACAGGCCGGAGGTGCAGAAGCGAAAGGGTAGATACCCTCGAAACATCGATGCATATTGGCAGTTTCGGCGGCAAGGCCGTGAGGCTGAATCCTGAACAGACCCACAGAACGAACATCATAATGCCGCTTACACCTTCCCAGCAAATAACGAGACATTACGTCCGAACGCTGATAGCCTTTATAGCCAGAATCTCGCTCGCGTTTGCGATCGGCTTCATTCTGTACGAAGCGACCATTCCGCATCCGATTCCACCACCGAGGATGGACTTCGGAGACAAGTTTTTCCATGCACTGGCATTTTTTGGGCTGGCGTTTCTCACGGAGCTGGCGTTTCCATCCCGCAGGCACCTGCCAGGGAAAGTGATCTTCCTTTTGGCGTTTGGAATTCTCATCGAGTGGATTCAGTCTTTCCTTCCCTGGCGTAGCGCCGATATGACGGATTTTCTGGCCGACTGTACCGGCATCGCCTTCTGCATGATTCCGGCGCATCTGATCCGCAAGGTTATCCGCCACTTCGAAGTTTGAGCAGAGCACCGCGACCCGGGAGATCGCGGCTTGCGCAGAGAGTCAGAGCCTGACCGCGATTCCCCGCTCGCGCAGGTACTCCTTGGCTTCGCGGATGGAGTGCTGGCGGAAGTGGAAGATCGAGGCGGCAAGCGCCGCATCGGCGTGGCCGTCGGTGAAGCCTTTGTAGAGATGTTCGAGGTTGCCCGCGCCGCCAGAGGCGATGACCGGAATGTGCACGGTGGTCGAGATCATTTTGAGGATTTCGTTGTCGTACCCCTCCTGCGTGCCGTCGCGATCCATGCTGGTCAGCAAAATCTCGCCCGCGCCAAGCTCCTGCACCTTGTGCGCCCATTCGACCGCTTCGTACCCGGTCGGCTTTTTGCCGGAGTGGGTGTGGACGATGTAGCGTCCGTCAACTTTCTTGACGTCAATCGCCACGACGACCGCCTGCGAGCCGAACCGTTCGGCGATACGCGAGATCAGCTCCGGCTCGCTGACCGCCGCCGTATTGACCGACACCTTGTCCGCGCCGTGCAGGAAAGCGTCGCGCGCCCGTTCCACCGAGCTGATGCCGCCGCCGACCGTGAGCGGAATGAAGACCTCGCCCGAAACTTTCAGCACCTCTTCGAGAGTTGTCCTTCTCGATTCGAGCGATGCGGAGATGTCGAGAAAGACCAGCTCGTCGGCCATTTCGCTGTTGTAGAACCTCGCCTGTTCGAGAATCGAACCAGCATCCCTGAGACCTTCGAAATTGATGCCTTTGACCACCCGTCCATCGCGGACGTCAAGGCATGGTATGATACGTTTGGCTAACATCGTCTGGAATTGGTTGGGCCTGACTTTTCGGCAGTGGGCCGGAGTCTGACCATGTACATCACGAAACTTTGAATCTGCCGCAATATATTAAAGTCTTGTTATATTGAGCCGCAATTCAAAGCAGCCACTAAAAGAGAACCTGTCATGAAATTTCCTGTTTGCGATTTTGCCGAATCCGAAGAGGGCTTCTATTCCCAATGCGCAAGCTGTCCCATCGAATCCCGCCAGCCCGGATGCGCTCTCGAAGAGCTGGATAACGGCACCTATATTTTTAACGGCGATACTCCGCATGGCGGCGTCAAGGCGGTGTTCTACTTCAAGAACGATGCGGGCGACCAGGTGTCCAAGCAGGAGGCGGTGCATGTTGAAATCCATGAGTTCGATGAACACGATCTCCTGGTCGCCATTCTGTATGGCATGGTCGATCCCGAGGGGATGATCTACCTGAAAAAGTCCTGAGACGGCAACTGACGCTTCGCCGCCGCGCACAACTCCATCAAGGCATTCATACGATGTTCGATATACACAATCCAGCGACCGACCACCACGATATGAGGGATCTGACCATCATCGGCGGCGGTCCCACAGGCATCTTCGCGGCGTTTCAGTGCGGCATGAACAATATCAGTTGCCGCATCGTCGAGAGCATGTCACAGCTTGGCGGCCAACTCGCGGCGCTCTATCCCGAGAAGCACATCTATGACGTGGCGGGCTTTCCCGAAGTTCCGGCCATCGATCTGGTCGAGAGCCTCTGGAAGCAGGCGGAGCGCTACAATCCAGACGTGGTGCTCGGCGAGACCGTCACGAAATACACCAAACTCGACGACGGCACCTTCGAGACCCGCACCTGCTCGGGCAACGTCTACCGTTCGCGTGCACTGCTCATCGCGGCGGGACTCGGCGCTTTCGAGCCGCGCAAATTGCCGCAGCTTGGCAACATCGATCACCTCGTCGGCAGCTCGGTCTTCTACGCCGTCAGGTCAATCAACGATTTCAAGGACAAGCACGTGGTGATCGTCGGCGGAGGCGATTCTGCGCTCGACTGGACGGTCGGCCTGATGAAGACCGCCGCGTCGGTGACGCTGGTGCATCGCGGCCACGAGTTCCAGGGACACGGCAAAACGGCGCATGAGGTTGATATAGCGAGGGAGGAGGGGACGATTGCCGTGCATCTCGAAACCGAGGTGAGGCGCATCGAGGAGTCGAGCGGCGAGCTTTGCCGCCTGCATCTGCGCTCCAGCGATGGCGAGGAGACCTGCCTCCAGGCCGACCGGCTGCTCATTCTTATCGGCTTCAAGTCGAACCTCGGCCCCTTGGCCGGATGGGATCTCGAACTCTGCGACAACGCGCTGGTGGTCGATACCCACATGAAAACCTCGGTGGATGGCCTCTACGCGGCGGGCGACATCGCCCATTATCCCGGCAAGCTCAAGATCATCCAGACCGGCCTGAGCGAGGCGACGATGGCCGTGCGCCACAGCCTCTCCTACATCAAGCCGGGCGAGAAAATCCGCAACGTCTTCAGCAGCGTCAAGATGGCCAAGGAGAAGAAGGCCGCCGAGGCGAACAATGCAGCAGAGAACAACGCACAGTAACGTTTATGTCTGTTTCGATTTTACCACAACCATCGGCATTCCAGGCGTGGATGCTTGCCATTCGCCCGAAAACCCTTCCGGCAGGCGCGATGCCGGTCGTGGTCGGCTCGGCGCTCGCCTTCGCCAACGGCGTATTCAAGCCGCTTCCGGCGCTCGTCGCGCTCATCTGCGCCCTCGGCATCCAGATCGCCACCAACTTCATCAACGAGATTTACGACTTCCGCAAGGGCGCTGACACCAGCGAGCGCCTCGGGCCGACGCGCACCGTGGCCGCCGGAATCATCACCGAACAGACGATGACGCGGGTCTCCATCACGCTCGGCGTTTCGGTCTTCGTGCTCGGCCTCTATCTTGTAGCAATCGGCGGATGGCCGATTCTGCTCATCGGCGTGCTCTCGTTGCTCTTCGCCTGGGCTTACACCGGCGGGCCGTTTCCCATCGCCTACTCCGGGCTTGGCGACGTGTTTGTCTTTATCTTTTTCGGCCTCGTGGCGGTCGGTGGCACCTACTATGTGCAGGCGCTGACGCTCCCCTTTCCGGTGCTCGTGGCCGCCGCCGCGCCCGGCGCGTTTTCGGTCTGCATCCTGCTCGTCAACAATATCCGCGACATCGACACCGACCGCAAGGTTGGCAAGATGACGCTCCCGGCCCGCATCGGCGCTCCGGCGGCCCGCGCCTTGTACGTCGCGTTGAACGCGCTCGCCTATCTCGTTCCCTTTTATATGATGAGCGCCGGCTATTCGCCGTGGTGCCTCTTGAGCCTCGCCAGCCTGCCGCTCGCCGTCGGCATGGTGCGAACGCTCTACGCTTCCGAGGGCCGGGCGCTGAACGCGGTGCTCGCTGGCACCGGCAAGGTGCTCACGGTGCACGGCGTGCTCTTTTCAGCCGGGCTTGTCATTCCACACATTCTTTCGATTATCCGTCCATGACCAAAGATCAGGTTCGCATAGCGCTCGTGCAGATGAGCTGCGTTGAGAATCCGCAGGAGAATCTCGACAAAGCGCAGGAGCGCATCCTCCAGGCCGCGAAGGGCGGGGCGAACATCGTCTGCCTGCAAGAGCTGTTCACGACGCTCTACTTCTGCCAGACGGAGGCGTACGAGCCATTCGGTTACGCCGAGCCGGTTCCCGGCCCCTCGACCGCCGCGTTGCAGGAGCTGGCCGCCGAGCTTGGCGTGGTGATCGTGGCGTCGCTCTTCGAGATTCGCGCAAAAGGAGTGCACCACAACACGGCGGCGGTGATCGACGCCGATGGAAGCTACCTCGGCAAGTACCGCAAGATGCACATCCCCGACGACCCCGGCTTTTACGAGAAGTTCTACTTCATTCCCGGCGACCTCGGCTACAAAGTGTTCCAGACGAAGTTCGGCGCTATCGGCGTGCTCATCTGCTGGGATCAGTGGTATCCCGAAGCGGCGCGGCTCACGGCGTTGCGCGGAGCCGATATTCTCTTTTATCCCACGGCTATCGGCTGGGCGGCCTCCGAAACTTCAGACACGGTGCGTTCGAGCCAGCGGCAGGCGTGGAAAACTTCGCATCTCGGTCACGCCGTGGCCAACGGCGTTTTTGTCGCCGCGGCCAACCGCGCTGGCACGGAGGGGGATCTCGAATTCTGGGGCAACAGCCTCGTCTCCGATCCCTTCGGCCAGGTGATCGCCGAGGCCGCGCACAACGACGAGGAGATTCTCTACGCCGACTGCGACCTTTCGAAGATCGCCTTCTACCGCTCGCACTGGCCCTTCATGCGTGACCGCCGGATCGATTCGTACGGCGAGATCACGCGGCGCTGGATCGACGAATAAACCGGGACTTCGATGAATCTTTACGGCATAATCATTCTCGCCACGCTCGCGGGCACCTTTCTCATCAAGCTGGCAGCCGACCTCCTGAACCTCCGCGCCGCCTCGCCGGAGCTGCCGGAGACTTTCCGCGACGTGTACGATCCGGCGGACTACCGCCGCTCGCAGGAGTACCTCCGGGCCAACACCATCTTTTCGCAGATCGACTCGACCTTCGATCTGTTGCTGCTGCTTGTTTTCTGGTTCGCGGGCGGCTTCAACGCGCTCGACCAGTACATCCGCGCCTGGGGCTTCGATCCGGTCGTCAACGGCGTACTTTTCACCGGAGCATTGCTGCTTTTGCAGGGCCTCGTCGGCCTGCCCTTCAGCATCTGGCACACCTTCGTGCTCGAAGAGCGCTTCGGATTCAACAAAAGTACGCCAATGGTATTCGTGACCGATCTCTTGAAAACGCTCCTGCTCGCCACCGTGATCGGCTCGCCGGTGCTGGCGCTGCTCTTCTGGTTCTTCGAGCATGCGGGAGCGTATGCGTGGCTCTACGCCTGGGGAGGGTTGATGAGCTTCACCCTGATTCTGCAATATGTCGCGCCCACCTGGATCATGCCGCTCTTCAACAAGTTCGAGCCGCTCGAAGATGGCGAGCTTCGTCAGGCAATCATGAACTACGCCGCCGAGGTAAATTTTCCGCTCACCGGAATTTACGTCATGGACGGCTCGAAGCGCTCGGCGAAGGGCAACGCCTTCTTCACCGGCTTCGGCAAGAACAAGCGCATCGCGCTTTTCGACACGCTCATCACAGGCCACTCGACCGGCGAGCTGGTCGCCGTGCTCGCGCACGAGATCGGCCACTTCAAGAAAAAGCACATCCTCGTCTCGATGGTGCTGAGTATGCTCAACCTCGGCGTGGTCTTCTGGCTACTCTCGCTCTTCATGAACAACCGGATGCTCTTCGACGCCTTCTTCATGCAGGAGACTTCCGTGTACGCGAGCCTGCTCCTGTTCATGCTGCTCTACAGCCCGGTCGAGTTCATCCTCTCGATCCTCTTGCAGATGCTCTCGCGCCGCAACGAGTTCGAGGCCGACCGATACGCCGTCACGACCTATCGAAATGGCGTACTTCTGGCCGACGCCCTGAAAAAGCTTTCACGCCAGAACCTCTCGAACCTGACGCCGCATCCCTTCAACGTCTTCCTGAACTACTCCCACCCGCCGGTCTTGCAGCGCGTGCGGAGAATCGGGGAGGCGGCGCGATCCTGAATTTTTGACCAAGCAACGAACAACGATGACCGAACCGACCTGCTTCATGCCGCCCGAGTGGGCGCACCATACCTCGACCTGGCTCTCCTGGCCGCATAAACTCGAATCGTGGCCCGGCAAGTTCGAGCCGGTTCCGGCAGTCTTTGCTGAACTCGCGTATCAGCTCAGCCGCTCCGAGACCGTCAACATCAACGTGCTCGACGATGCGATGGAGGCGCAAGCCCGCGAGTTGCTGAAGGAGCGTGATCCCGACGGGAAATACGCCGACCGCATCGTCTTCCACCGGATTCCGACCAACGACGCCTGGTGCCGCGACCACGGGCCGAACTACGTCATCCGCACAGAGGATGGACGACGTGAAAAGGTGATTATGAACTGGGAGTACAACGCCTGGGGTGGCAAGTACGAGCCGTACGACGACGACAACGCCGTGCCGGAGCGCGTGTCGGCGATTCAGGGCTTGCCGATGATCTCGACCGGCATGGTGCTCGAAGGGGGCGCGATCGACGTCAACGGGGCGGGTCTCTTGCTCACCACCACCGCCTGCCTGCTCAATCCCAATCGCAATCCCACGCTGAGCAAAGAACAGATCGAGGCGCAGCTCAGGCGCTACCTCGGCATCGAGAAGGTGCTCTGGCTCGGCGACGGCATCGCGGGCGACGACACCGACGGCCACGTCGATGACATGGCCCGCTTCGTCAACGAAAACACCGTGGTGATCACCGTCGAGGACGACCCGGAGGACGAGAACT
>JAAXWU010000170.1 GCA_013334855.1 Chlorobaculum sp.
TGTTCAGCTTGTTGAACACGACGCATGGCTGAAAGACATCCACGACCGCGCACCCCTTGAAGCGGATCGCCTCGATGATGATCGAGCGGGTCTGCTCGATGTTGCCAGCAAAGGCCCTGGCGACGAAGGGCGCGTCGAGCGAGAGCGCTACGGCGAGCGGGTTGAACGGTTCGAGCAGAACGCCGCCGGTCTGGACGGGCGTTTTCATGCAGCGTTGCGACGTGGGCGACGCCTGCCCCTTGGTGAGGCCGTAGATCATGTTGTCGTGCGCGATGATGGTGACGTCGAAATTACGCCGGATGGTGTGCAAAAAGTGGTTGCCCCCCTCGCCGTACAGGTCGCCGTCCCCCGATTCGACCACCACCGTGAGGTTCCGGTTCGCGAGCCGGATGCCGAGCGCGGCAGGCAGGGCGCGGCCATGCAACCCGTTGAACATGTTGACCTTAAGGTATTGCGGCGCTTTGGCTGCCTGACCGATACCCGAAACCATCACGAGATTTTCAGGCTCGATCTTCAGCTCTTCCAAGGCACCCCTGACGGCTTTGAGCAACATGAGGTTGCCGCATCCGGGGCACCAGGCGACATCTGTGCTGGAGGGCATATCGAAAGCTTTGAGCTGATCATCCATGAGTGACCTCCCTGAGTTGTTCGATTATTTCCTCGACGCTGAACGGTTCACCGGTGGTTTTCAGAATACGTCTGGATACGTCAACGCCGCTCTCCCGGTTCAGCAGATTGGCGAATTGCCCCAGCGCGTTGTTCTCGATGACGACGATTTTCTTGCGCCCGTTGCCCAGCATCCCGACACCGTCGGGAGCGAGCGGCCAGACCTGCGCGAAATGAACACCGGCAAAGCGGCTGTCATCGAGCCGTTCGAGCGCCTCTTCGAGCACTCCCCTGTTCGACCCCCAGACAACAGCGATAATTTCCGCCTCCTCCGCATTGCCGATGACGGTCGGACGCAGCGCCTCACGCCGGAGCGCGTTCAATCGCTTGAGCCGCTTTTCCATCATCCGACGGCGCATCTCGAAGCTCTCGGTGATCAGCCCAACTTCGTCATGCTCGTCGGAATCCACGCGCACGATTCCCTTGCCATATCCGGGCACAGCTCGCGGACTGAGGCCATCGTCTGTAAACGCATATCGTTTATACTCTTGGCCGGATTCGACGATGGAGAGTTTCGCAGGGAGTCGTTTGATCTCATCGATTCCGATGGTTGAAACGGCATCGAGCAAGTATTGGTCGGTCAAGACGACAACCGGAATCTGGTAGCGCTGGGCGGTATCGAACGCTCGCTGCATTATTTCGATGGCCTCGCCGAGTGTGCCGGGCGCGAAGATCGCTCTTACGTACTCGCCATGTCCGGCGTGCAGCGCAAGGTCGAGGTCGCCCTGCTCCGTGCGAGTCGGCAGGCCGGTCGCCGGGCCGGGACGCTGGCCGATGTGCACGACAATCGGCGTTTCGATCATTCCAGCCAGGCTCATCCCCTCCTGCATCAGGTCGAATCCGCCGCCGGAAGTGGTCACCATCGATTTCGCACCGGCATAGGATGCGCCGAGTCCGGCGTTGATCGCGGCGATTTCGTCCTCGGCCTGATCGACCACGATACCGAAAGTTTTCGCTCGCGCCGCCAGAAAGGTCAGCACGCCGGTGCCGGGAGACATGGGATAGGAGCAGATGAAGTTACATCCGGCGGCAATGGCTCCGATACCAAGCGCCGAGGTGCCGTCCATCATGAGCGTATCACGCTGGTTTTCCGGCGCTGGCTCCGGGAGCTTCGGCCTGCGGTCGGCGGGCAACTGAAGCCCGAACTCGTAGCCGAGTTGCGCTGCCCGGGTGTTGCGCTCGACCACCTCCTCGCCTTTGCCCGCGAACTGCGTGCGCAGATACTCCGTACAGCGTTCGAGCGGAGTGCCGAGCACCGCGAGTACCAGCCCCATCGCCGAAACATTAACGTACACCGCCCCGCCAGCTTCGGTTGCAAAGTGCGCGAGCGGCGTCTCGATACAGCGGCTGTCCCAATGTTCGCCGAACTGCGCCTGTTCGGCAAAAATGAGCGTGCGCTCATGCAACCGTTCATGGAGCCGCTCGTATGCGAATGGCGTCATGGCCATCAGGAGGTCGATGCGCGAAACATAGGCGCGGCGCGGTTTTCCGGTTATTCGGATTTCCGTGCTGTTGCTGCCGCCCCGGATGCGCGACATGTACTCCGCGCAGGAAAAAATGTGATGGCCGCTGCTTCTGAGCACAGGAAGCAGCAAGGAGGTGATTGTCTGAATCCCCTGTCCGGCCGCCCCCTCGAATACCATCGAAAAATCATCTGGATGTTGTTGCATGATTCGGCGTCCGATTGGCGTGAACCGCGAGGTTTGACTTTATAAAGTTGTTTAAAAATTAATAACACGCCATCAAAAGCAGTTCGTTCCGGCGTAATGCGACGCTACGGAAAACAGGAGTGTTGTTTTGTGAATTATTGGCATATGACCATAATTATCTCTATATTAACGGCCTTACATCTTCACATGCCTTCGGGCATCAACCAAACAAGCGGTTTGCCTGTGAAAAAAGTAGTGATTCTTGGTGGCGGCATCGCCGGTGTCGCGGCGGCAATTGCCTTTCGCAAACGGGGTTTCGAGGTCGAGGTGATCTCCGACCGGGAGTACCTGTTCATCTATCCGATTGCCATCTGGATTCCGGTCGGCACGGAAGAGTTCAAAAACGTGGCATTCCCGCTGGAAAAGCTCGCACGGAAGCACGGTTTTACTCTCACGATTGACAAGGTGACGGCCATCGATACGACGCGAGATTCGGTCACGCTTGAAAAAGGCGGCATCCGCAGCGATTTCGATTTCGCGGTGATCGCGCTCGGCTCGGACAAGATGAAGCACGAAGGCATCGAGCACACGCTCTCGATCTGTGGCGCTCCAGAGCAGACGCTCCGCCTGCGCGAGAAGATCGACGCTCTCGTTGAGCGCGGCCACGGCAAGATCGCCTTCGGATTCGGCGGCAACCCGAAAGACCCCAGCGGCGTGCGCGGCGGCCCCGGTTTCGAGCTATTTTTCAACCTGCACCACAAGCTCACCAAACTCGGCATCCGGGATAATTTCGAGATGACCTTCTTCGCCCCAATGGCCCAGCCAGGCGCGAAAATGGGCCGGAAAGCGCTCGACATGATGGCTAAGATGTTCAAGCAAAAGAACTTCAGGCAGCGTTACGGCAAGAAGATCACGCGCTTCGAGGCTGACGGCGTGGTGTTCGAGGATGGCGCCAAACTACAGAGCGATCTAACCATGTTCATCCCTGCCGGGTCGGGTCACAGCGTCGTCAAAGCGTCAGACCTGCCGCTCAGCGAGGCGGGCTTCGTGCGCATCGACGACTTCTGCCGCGTGGTTGGCGTCGATGGCTGGTACGCCGTCGGCGATTCGGCGGCGCTCGAAGGGCCGGAGTGGAAAGCCAAGCAGGGCCACATCGCGGAGTTCATGGCGGAGTGCGCGGCCAACAACTGCGCCGCCGAACACCTCGGCCACGAGGAGCCAATGAAGGGCTACCAGGAGCACTTGAACGTCCTCTGCGTCATGGACACCGGCGACGGCGCTGGCTTCGTCTACCGCACCGGCCATAGCGAGATGTTCATTCCGATGCCGGTCGTCGGCCACTGGCTGAAGAAGGCGTGGGGATATTATTACAAGCTTTCGAAGATGAAATATATCCCGAGGATTCCGGGGATGTGATCATTGCGATGCAGGGAAATGCAGATCAGGAAACTATAGTGGACCCCGATTTTCAGACAGCGGTTTAAGGTGGTAACTTGCCCGAAAAGAGGGTCAAGTTATGAGCGAAAAGAAACGCAACAAATTCACGGCGCAGTTCAAAGCCAAAGTGGCGCTG